>NZ_JBQGCX010001066.1:0-1799 GCF_052038725.1 Actinosynnema sp. | reverse complement strand
CCGCCGAACGCGTCCTGCTGCGCGCCGGGCCGGGCGGGCTGACCAGCCGGGCGGTCACCGCGGAGGCCGGCGTCGCCAAGGGCGTCCTGCACCGCCACTTCGCGGACTTCGACGCGTTCCTCGCCGAGTTCGTCCTCGACCGCGCCGCCCGCCCCACCCCCGAGGTCGACCGCCTCCCCGACCGGGTCGGCCGCGGCGAGGTGGTGGACAACCTCACCTCCGCCCTCACCGCCCTCTACGCCTCGGCCGCGGTCGCCGTCGTCCCCCTGCTCACCTTCCGCACCGCGCTCCGCGACCGCCTCCGCGACGCCTGGCCCGCGGGCGTCCCGGTCCTCACCGACGCCGCCGTCCGCATCACCGCCTACCTCGACGCCGAGCGCGCCGCGGGCCGCCTCCCCGACACCCTCCCCGCCGACGCCCTCGGCCCCGCGCTCGTCGGCTCCACCCACCTCCTGCACACCGGCCCCGGCGCCACCGAGGACGCCGTCCGGCGGGTCGTCGCCACGGTCCTGCGGGTGTGATCACCCCATCGCGCGGTCGCCGTCCGGGGCAGCGCTGTGGCAGGGTGATCAACCGTGGAACGGGTTGTGCTGCTGGACGAGACCGGTGCGGCCGTGGGCGAGGCCGACAAGGCGACTGTGCACCACGAGGAGACGCCGCTTCACTTGGCGTTCTCCAGCTACCTCTTCGACCGGGACGGCAGACTCCTGCTGTCCCGGCGAGCGCTGCACAAGAAGACCTGGCCGGGCGTGTGGACCAACTCGTGCTGCGGCCACCCCGCGCCGGGCGAGGACCTGGAGGCCGGGGTGCGGCGGCGGCTCGCCGAGGAGCTGGGGCTCCCGGACGTCGAGCTGGACCTGGTCCTTCCCGGCTTCCGGTACCGCGCGGTCATGGACAACGGGGTGGTGGAGAACGAGATGTGCCCGGTGTACCGGGGCGTCATCGACACCGACCCGGTGCCCAACCCGGACGAGGTGGACGACGTCGAGTGGGTCATCTGGGCCGACTTCGCGCCCGCCGTCCTCTCGGGCGCCCGGCCGATCTCGCCGTGGTGCCTGCTGCAGGTGGAGGCGCTGGCCGAGCTGGGCGATGACCCGCTGAAGTGGCCCGTCGGCTCCCCGGCCGACCTCCCGCTCGCGGTGCGCTGACCCCCGCGCGGCTCCTGTCGGTTTCCTGAACCGGGGAACCCCGCCGCCCGCGCGCCCGTTCTGCCCGGTGTGCTGAACGCGGAGACCGCTGCGCCCTCCCGGTTCGCCGGACCGGGGGGCGCCCTGGCCGTGGTGCTGACCGTCGCCCTGATCGGCGGCCTGGACCTGCATCGCGCCGTCACCAACCCCCACAGCCTGCGGCGGACCATCAGCGAGTACGCGCTGGGCCCGCAGAAGTGGGTGTTCGACGTCGGCGTGCTGCTGCTCGCGGCCGGGTCGGTGGCGATCCTGGTCGCGCTGGTGCGGGCCGGGGTGGCGCGGTGGTGGTCGCCGGGCGCGGTGGCGATGGCGCTGTGGTCGGCCGGGTTGACGCTGGTCGTGCTGTTCCCCAAGCACAACTGGGCGATGGGCGGGCCGAGCGCGAGCGGCACGGTGCACCGGGTGGCGAGCGTGCTCGCGTTCCTGAGCCTGCCGGTGGCGGCGCTGCTGCTGTCGAGGCCGTGGCTGCGCTCGGCCGCGTGGGGCGCGCACGCGCGCCGGGTGTTCGCGCTGGGCTGGCTGTCCGTGCTCGCGCTGAGCCCGCTGGTGTACGCGCTGCTGGTGGACGCGTCGGGCGGCACGGCGTGGTGGCGGGTGTTCCCGCTGGGGTAC
>NZ_JBQGCX010001065.1:0-1537 GCF_052038725.1 Actinosynnema sp. | reverse complement strand
TGAACGCAGTGCAGACCCGGCACCGCAAGCGCCGCTACGCGGCCGTGGCGTCGATGACCGCCCTGGGCCTCGCCCTCGGCTCCCTGGGCGGCGTCGCCGTCGCCCAGGACGCGAAGCAGGTCGTCTCCGACGGCCACGTCGACCTGTTCCACATCGACGCCCAGGACTCGACCTACACCCTGGGCGCCCACACCTCCGCAGGCAACGTCGCGCCCGAGAACCTCGTGGTGCACGCCAAGCCGTCGGTGGCCTCCCGCACGGTCAGCGCCGCCATCGCGTCGCTGCCCGGCTGGAAGGCGCAGGGCGAGACCTACTACCTGCTGCCGCAGACCTCCCAGGCGGGCCAGGTGTTCGCGGGCTTCGGCTACAGCTCGAACGTCCCGCACGGCACCTCGGTCACCTACACGCTGGACGGCGTGACCGGCCCCGGCGCGTTCGCGCTGTGGCAGAACGGCGAGGACGGCCCGAACACGTTCCTCGCCTCGGCCGACGGCGGCCCTAAGTCGTTCACCAGCGCCGCCGACCACGAGCACGTCAACTGGGGCTTCACCGAGCAGGGCGACTACGCGGTGGCCGTGCGCGCCACCGTCGCCCCGCCCAACGCGACCCCGGTCGACCTCGCCCCGGTGACCTACACCTTCCGGGTCGCCGAGGACCTGCCGACCCAGCAGCCCGAGCCGGACGAGCCCGTGGCCACCAAGCTCAGCATCTCGGGCCTGGCCGGGCACTACCACGCGGGCGGCGTCGCGAACCTGACCGCCGTGCAGGAGCCCGCCACGGGCGAGGACCACTACCACTGGTTCACCCGCGCCCAGGGCGAGACCGACTGGAGCGTCGTGCCCGGCGCGCTGTCCGGCAGGTACGGCTTCGTCGTCCGCACCGCCGACGACAACCGCGAGGTCATGGTCAAGCTCTACGACCACGACCACAAGGTGCTCGCCGAGTCCGCGCCGGTCGTCATCGACGTCGACGACCACGGCAACGACCCGGTCAACGGCCCCACCATCACCGCCACCCTCACCGAGCAGCAGGGCGCGCTGACCGTCAGCGTCGCCCCGGAGAACCGCGAGGTCGACCTGGGCGAGCTGACCCTCACGGCGGAGGCCGACCGCTACCGCGCGACCGGCGCCCTCAAGCCGATCACGGTCACCGACACCCGCTCGGAGAACCCCGGCTGGAGCGCCACCGGCCGCGTGCGGTCCTTCACCACCGTCGACGGCCAGGTCCTCGGCGGCTACCACCTCGGCTGGACGCCCACCGTGCTCTCGTCCTCCCAGGGCCAGACGGTGACCCCCGGCGCGCCCAAGGAGTCCGGCTTCACCAGCGGCAACGGTGTCGGCGCGACCTCCGAGCTCGGCAAGGCGGCGGCGGGCGCCGGTCGCGGCGTCGCGCAGCTGGGCGCGGACCTCAAGCTGGACGTCCCGGTGGACACCACTCCGGGCGCGTACCGGGCGATGCTCATCCTCACGGCCATCTGAGCCGCCCCTGGGTGAACACCGCGCACGACAACTGATCAGGACGCGGGCCCGCCGACCCC
>NZ_JBQGCX010001064.1:0-2980 GCF_052038725.1 Actinosynnema sp. | reverse complement strand
CGGCGCGACGACGGGCAGGCCGTTTTCCCCGCGCCCCCACCGCCCACCGGGATGCGCCATTTCCCGGCGCGGAACGATCCCGCCCCCGGACACCGGAAAGGGCCACCGAAAGCGCTCGGTGGCCCTTTCCGGCCTTCTGCCCCGGCCGCGGGACGCGGCCCCGGTGCCTGCGCTCTGCTGTCAGCGCTCTGCTGTCAGCGCGCCGGTAACCAGCGCTCCGGTGTCAGCCGGTGCGCACGTTGGACGACACCAGCGCGGCGAGCCGGTCGCCGATCGCGTAGGTCGCGCCCGGCGACGCGTGGTCGCGGGTGGCCAGGTCGAACGCCACCGACGCCTCGATGCGGCGGGCCGCCTCGTGCTCGCCGAGGTGGTCGAGCATGAGCGCCACGGACAGCACCGCGGCGGTCGGGTCGGCCACGCCCTGGCCCGCGATGTCCGGCGCGCTGCCGTGCACCGGCTCGAACATGCTCGGGTTGCGCCTGGTCACGTCCAGGTTGCCGGACGCGGCCAGCCCGATGCCGCCGGTCACCGCCGCCGCCAGGTCGGTGAGGATGTCGCCGAACAGGTTGTCGGTGACGATCACGTCGTAGCGGCCGGGGTCGGTGACCAGGTGGATCGTCGCGGCGTCCACGTGCTGGTAGGCGACGGTGACGTCGGGGTGCTGGAGCGAGACCTCCTCGACCACCCTGGACCACAGGGAGCCCGCGTGGGTGAGGACGTTCGTCTTGTGCACCAGGGTCAGGTGCTTGCGGGGGCGGTTCGCGGCGCGCGCGAAGGCGTCCCGGACGACCCGCTCGACGCCGAACGAGGTGTTGATGGACACCTCGGTGGCGATCTCGTGCGGGGTGTCCTTGCGCAGCAGGCCGCCGTTGCCCGCGTACAGGCCCTCGGTGCCCTCGCGGACGACCACCATGTCGATCTCCGGCGGGTCCGCGATGGGGCTGCGGACGCCGGGGTACAACCGCGCCGGGCGCAGGTTGACGTGGTGGTCGAGCTCGAACCGGAGGCGCAGCAGCAGGCCGCGCTCCAGGATGCCGCTGGGCACCGACGGGTCGCCGACGGCGCCGAGCAGGATCGCGTCGTGCTGGCGCAGCTCCCCCAGCACGGACTCCGGCAACAACTCACCTGTGGCGTGCCAGCGCGCCGCACCGAGGTCGTAACGGGTGATCTCGGCCGCCGGAACGACCTCACCCAGCACCTTCAGTGCCTCGGCGACGACCTCGGGCCCGATCCCGTCCCCCGGGATCACTGCGAGCCGCATTAACACACCTCCCAGGTATCAGTCCCAATTCACGGGACTAGTTTTCATTGCGAAAGGCTACCGGCCCGATGCGTCCGCACCGCACCTGGAACACGCCGTTGGGGGTAACTCTCCCGGACTGCGGGACACCCGAACGGTTCAACACCCCCGTTCAGATGTCACCCGAAGGACGTAAAACGGCTCTGGCCGGTCGGGGGAGAGTCCCCCCGACCGGCCAGAGCACCCCTGTCTGAATCGTGCCGACCAGCGCTTACCGTGTCAGCAGGCGCTCCTCGGAGCGGATCAGACCGCCGGGCGGTCGCTGCCGCCCTTGACCTTCACGACGTCGACCCGGTCCCCGGACGCGTTGTGGTGGTTGACCACCATCAGGCTGTCCGACGCCGTGCCGGGCTCGCGGTTGACCACGAGCGCCGTACCGGGCTTGGCCTGGTACGACAGCGCCGCGTCCCCGCCGCCCTGCACCCAGAGGCCGGGCTTGAGGGCGTCGAACGACAGCGCGCCGTCGATCGAGTCGATGCGGTCGTCGGACGCGCCGGGCGCGAGGTAGAACCCAGTGCTGTTGACGGTGTAGGTGATCTTCGCGGTGTCCCCGGACGGGTCGATGCCCAGCGCGGAGAGCAGCACCGGCAGCACCACCACGTTGGTGTCGAACACGTTCGTGTCAACATCACCGAACTGGGCGTTGACCGGCTGGATGTCGACGGTCTCCCCGGTGGCCAGGTCCACGGTGACCGCGACCAGCAGGTCGGTGTCGGTGAGCTTGGTCGTGTAGGTCTCGAAGTCCGGGGTGCCGTCGCCGTTCACGTCGACGTCGATGTAGAAGATGGTGTTCGACCCGAGGTTGTACCAGTTGTCCCAGGTCGAGACGCCGAACGCGAGCAGCGCCTCCTCGGGGTTGCCCTGGAGCTTGGCCAGCGGGGCGGTCGACGTGACGCCGACGTGCCGCAGGTCCGCGCCCTTGGCGGTCTGGTTGAGCGTGCAGCCCGAGGTGACGTTGCGCTTGCACTCCGGGAGCCTGGGCGAGGTCGCCTGGAGCTCCAGGACGCTCACCAGCGAGCGGAAGCCCTTCTGGTCGACGCCCCGGCCGGTCAGGTTCAGCACGGTCTGGGTGGCGTTCTTGCCCAGCTTCACGCTGCCCGGCACCGAGATGTCCGAGGCGGGCTTGGGCGCGGAGTACACCGGCACCCGCAGCGGCACGGTCGCGCCGCTCTTGGGCGAGAGCACCACGCGGCCCGACGCGTCGGCCAGGAACTGGCGCGGCACGTCCAGGTGCAGCGGCTCGACCGTCGGGTCGACGGTCTTGGCCAGCGCCTTCGGGTCGTCGATCCTGAGGGTGACCTTGACCCTGGCGATGCCGCGCGGGCTGAGCCTCACGGTCTGCTCGGACAGCTCGTAGCGCACGCCGGGGATGCTGGTGACGGCCTCGTAGCCCACCGAGTACTCGACAGCCCTCGGGGACTTGTTGACCACCTTGATGGTCTTGGTCAGCGCGGTCTTGCCGGTGACCTCGACCGGACCGAACGACGCGGACACCGCGCCGGGGTCGTCCTGCACGTAGGCCAGGACCTGGTTGTCCAGGGCGGCCTTGGCGTCGATGCGGCCCGCGCCGACCCGGTTGGGGGCGAAGGTCTTGCCGTTCTCCTTGACGTCCGAGCCCGCAGAGTTCATGACCGCGGCCTTGACCTCCTCGGTGGTCCAGTCCGGGTGGGCCTGGCGGAC
>NZ_JBQGCX010001063.1:0-3784 GCF_052038725.1 Actinosynnema sp. | reverse complement strand
ACCACCCGGTCCGCCTGCGGAACCGCTCAGCGGGTGGCCGCCTTGTGCAGCTCGCGCAGCGCGCGCACGGCCGCGACGGCGTGCTCGCGGTCGACCGCCTGCACGGCCATGATCGACACGTACTCGTCCTCGGGGAACTCCAGCCGCGCCCACGGCGCGCCGTCCGGGAACGACACCTTCAGCACGTCGTTCCAGGCGAACTTGTACGAGGTCACCGGGTTGCGCACCTCGACGCCCTCGGCGTCGGCGCGCACCCTCGGCCGGGCCAGCAGCAGCACGGCGCCCGCCAGCACGACGCCCAGCAGCGCCATCGCGATCTGGTCGGAGGTCCGGAAGATCACCCCGGTGGGGGTGTCGCCGAGCAGCCAGCCGACCACCGCGAACACCACCACCAGCAGCGCCGCGGACGCGTACGCGACCGTGCGGATCTTCTTCGGCCGGAACTGGACCGCCTGCCCCTCCTGCGCCACCCGCTCCGCCGCCTTCCCTGCCACCGCGCTCATCCCGACCCCTCGTTGACGGCACGCAGCACCAGCGCCGCCTCCAGCGCGGCCACCGCCGCCTCGTGCCCCTTGTCCTCGACCGAGCCGTCGAACCCGGCCCTGGCCACCGCCTGCTCCTCGGTGTCGCAGGTCAGCACGCCGTTGCCGACCGGGGTGGACTCGTCCAGCGCCACCCTGGTCAACCCGGCCGTGACCGCGTCGCACACGTACTCGAAGTGCGGGGTGCCGCCCCGCACGACCACGCCCAGCGCGACGACCGCGTCGTGGGTGCGGGCGAGCGCCTGCGCCACGACGGGCAGCTCCACCGCGCCCGCGACCCGCACGACCGTCTTCGCCGTCGCGCCCGCCCGCTCGGTGGCGGCCACCGCCCGCTCCACGAGCCGGTCGGTGATCCTGCCGTGCCACCGGGTCGCCACGACCGCGAGGCTGAGCCCCGCCGCGTCCGGGACCTCGGCGGCGGGACGGCCCTCGCCGCTCATTCCACGCCCTCCGTGCCGCTGGTGATGGGTTCCTCGGGGTCCAGCTGGAGCTCGTGCCCCATCCGGTCCCGCTTGGTGCGCAGGTAGCGCAGGTTCTCGGGGTTCGGCGACACCGGCAGCGGCACCCGGTCGACCACGCGCAGCCCGTAGCCCTCCAGGCCGACCCGCTTGGCCGGGTTGTTGGTGAGCAGCCGCATCGACCGGACGCCCAGGTCGACGAGGATCTGCGCGCCGGTGCCGTAGTCGCGGGCGTCGGCGGGCAGGCCCAGGTCGAGGTTGGCGTCGACGGTGTCCGCGCCCGCGTCCTGCAGCTGGTACGCCTGGAGCTTGTGCACCAGGCCGATGCCCCGGCCCTCGTGCCCGCGCATGTACAGCACGACGCCCCGGCCCTCGGCGGCCACGGCGGCGAGCGCCGCGTCCAGCTGGGGGCCGCAGTCGCAGCGCAGCGAGCCGAGGACGTCGCCGGTCAGGCACTCGGAGTGCACCCGGACCAGCACCTCCTCGCCGTCGCCGACCTCGCCGCACACCAGCGCGACGTGCTCGATGCCGTCGACCTTGCTGTCGTAGCCGTAGGCGCGGAACACGCCGTGCGCGGTGGGGATGCGGGCCTGCGCGACCCGCTGCACCTGCACCTCGACGCGCCTGCGGTAGGCGACCAGGTCGGCGATGGTGATCAGCGCCAGGTCGTGCTCGGCGGCGAACACCTCCAGCTCCTCGCGCTGCGCCATGTCGCCCTCGTCCTTCTGCGACACGATCTCGCAGAGCACGCCGACCGGGGCCAGGCCCGCCAGGCGCGACAGGTCGACGGCGGCCTCGGTGTGGCCGGTGCGGCGCAGGACGCCGCCGTCGCGGGCGCGCAGCGGGACCACGTGGCCGGGGCGGGTGAAGTGGGCGGGGGTGGCGGTGGCGTCGGCGAGCAGGCGGATGGTGCGGGCCCGGTCGGCGGCGGAGATGCCGGTGGTGCCGCCCTCCCTGGCGTCGACCGTGACGGCGTACGCGGTGCCGCGCTCGTCCTGGTTGGTGTGGTACATCGGCGGCAGGTCGAGGCGGACGCAGTCGGCCTCGGTGAGGGACACGCAGATGTAGCCGGAGGTGTGCCTGACCATGAAGGCGACCAGCTCGGGGGTGGCCTTCTCGGCGGCGAAGATCAGGTCGCCCTCGTTCTCGCGGTCCTCGTCGTCCACGACGATGACCGGGCGGCCCGCGGCGATGTCCGCGACGGCGCGCTCGATGTCGGCGAAGCGGTTCACCCGGCGGTCCCGGCGCTCTCGGCGGTCCCGGCGGGCAGGTGCGGGAGGGCGAGCTTCTCGACGTACTTGGCCAGCACGTCGACCTCCAGGTTCACCGGGTCGCCCGGCTGGCGGCGGCCGAGGGTGGTGGCCTCCAGGGTGGCCGGGATGAGGCTCACGCTGAACGAGTCGGCGGTGACGTCCACGACGGTCAGGGACACGCCGTCGACGGTGATGGAGCCCTTCTCCACGAGGTAGCGGGCGAGCCTGGCGGGCAGGGAGAAGCGCACCAGCTCCCAGTGCTCGGAGGGCTCCCTGGAGAGCACGACGCCGGTGCCGTCCACGTGGCCCTGCACGATGTGGCCGCCGAGGCGCTGGCCGACGGCGGCGGCGCGCTCCAGGTTGACCCGGTCGCCGCCCGCGACCTCCGCCAGGCTGGAGCGGACCAGGGTCTCGCGCATGACGTCGGCGGTGAACGCGCCGTCCACGACGTCGACGACGGTGAGGCAGACGCCGTTCACGGCGATGGAGTCGCCGTGCTTCGCGTCACCGGTCACCAGCGGACCAGAGATGGTCACGCGCGCCGCGTCCGGCAGGTCGGTCACCTCGACGACCTCGCCCAGCTCCTCCACGATCCCGGTGAACACAGTTCCTCCTCAGCGGCCTTCGACCCGCGCGGTGGCGGGCACGCCTGCCAGGGTAGGCGGAGCGGAGGCCGGTTCGGCCCGCGCACCGCCGGGCGGGATTCGGGGTGTCACCGGGCTCCGGCGGCCAGGCCGCGCAGCGATTCGAGGGCCTTCGCCGGGTCGGCGGCGTCGTAGACGGCCGAGCCCGCGACGAAGCAGTCGACGCCCGCCTCGGCGGCCTGCGCGATGGTGTCGGCGTTGATGCCGCCGTCGATCTCGATGACCAGCTTGAGGTGGCCGGTGTCGACCAGGTTCCGGGCGGTGCGGACCTTGTCGAGCACCTCGGGCATGAAGCTCTGGCCGCCGAAGCCGGGCTCGACGGACATCACCAGGAGGGTGTCGTAGTGCTTGAGCACGTCGACGACCGAGTCGAGGCTGGTGCCGGGCTTGATGGACAGGCCGGCCTTGGACCCGGCGGCGCGCAGGTCCTTGGCGAGCTTGACCGGGTCGGCGGCGGCCTCGGCGTGCACGGTGACGTTGTGGGCGCCCGCCTCGGCGTAGCCGATCGCCCAGCGGTCCGGGTCCTCGATCATGAGGTGGCAGTCGAGGGGGATGTCGGTGGCCTTGCGCAGCGACTTCACCACCGGGAGGCCGAGGGTCAGGTTCGGCACGAAGTGCGCGTCCATGACGTCGACGTGCAGCCAGTCGGCGCCGGAGACGGCGGCGGCCTCGTCCGCCAGGCGCGCGAAGTCGGCGGACAGGATGCTGGGGGCGATCATCGGCTGGTGGACCACGGTGGTCGAGTCTAGGGTTCGCGGGCCCGCGGGGTGCGCGGCGGATGGCCCGGTCGGGGGATCGCGGGGCGGTGACCTGGGGCTCCGGGGGTTCGGGGGCGGGGTTTGGTGGCGGGTCTCACCGGGCCGGGCGCGGGGTGGGGCGAGCTGCCG
>NZ_JBQGCX010001062.1:0-2814 GCF_052038725.1 Actinosynnema sp. | reverse complement strand
CGCCCGCACCACGCGCCGGGTGTTGCCGGACAGGATCGCGCCCGCCGCCACCGGGTCCAGCGCGGCCAGCCGCTCGTGCAGCGCGCCCGCGCCGACCACCGCCAGCTCGTCCTCCAGCCGCGCCCGCACCGCCGCGTCCGTGCCGGGGAACTCCAGCTCGTCCAGCACCGCCTGCACGTACAGCCCGGACCCGCCCACCAGCACCGGCGTCCGGCCCCGCGCCAGCAGCGCCTCCACGGCCGCCCGGCCGTCCCGCTGGTAGGCGGCCACCGACGCGGACTCGGTCACGTCCAGCACGTCCAGCAGGTGGTGCGGCACGCCGCGCCGCTCGGCCTCGGTCGCCTTGGCCGTGCCGATGTCCATGCCCCGGTACAGCTGCATGGAGTCGGCGTTGACGACCTCCCCGCCCAGGCGCAGCGCCAGCTCCACGGCGAGGTCGGTCTTGCCGGTGGCGGTGGGCCCTACGACGGCGATGGGAACGGTCACGCCCCAGTGTCCCAGAGCCCCCGCTCCCACACGGCCAGGTGGTAGCCGACCCCGAACGGGGCGTCGAACCACGACCGCGCGCAGCGCCACGGCCCCGGAACCCCCGCCAGCACCTGCCAGGCGGCCCGCCCCTGCGCGCCCAGCTCGCGCGCCAGCTCCGGGTCCAGCGCGGCCAGCGCCGCCGGGTCCGCGCCCGCGAGCGCCGCCCGCACCGAGCCGTCGAACCCCGCCGCCCGCTCGTCCGGCCGACCGACGGCCCGCTCGCCGTGCCGGTGCGACCCGTCGCCCAGCACCAGCAGCGCGCCCTCGGGGGCCGAGGCCAGCCCCGCGCCGAGCGCCGCGCACTCGTCGGCGGGCAGGTCCGGCGGCACCAGCACCACCCGCACGCTCCGCGCGCCCACCCGCTCCCGCAGCCACCCCGCCACGAGCGCGGGCAGCGGGAGGTCCGGGTCCACCTCGCCGGTCGCGTCATCCGACAGGGCGATCCGCACGTCCACGCCGAAACCCCCGAACGTGCCGCCCGCGCCGGAGAGCTCGCGCACCGGACCCGGCGCGACCCCCACCGCCACCCACTCGGCGGAGCGCGAGGCCAGCTCACGTGCCCCTGCCAGGCACGCGGCGCGCACCGGCTCCGTCTCGGCGACCGCGCCGCCCACCAGTTCGGGCACCAGCAGCGGAGGGTGCGGCACCACCGCGACGCGGGAGATCATGGTTTTGACGTTACCCATCTGCCACCACCAGTACCGGGTTCGGCCCTGACCTGTTTGAATGCGCGCGGGGTACCGAGGCTGCACTGAACCTGCGGTACCCGGGTGCTGGGCCCCGCCCTCAGGGCGGGGCGCCCGTGGTCGGCACGGGCACCGAAGTGGGCAGGCGAGGAGGAAGCCGGCGATGACGGAGCACGAGACGACGACCCCGGAGACCACCGGCGGGACCGGTGCGGACGCGGTGGTCGAGCAGGTGCGGGTGGAGGGCGCGCCCGCGGCGCAGGCCGCGGCCACCCCGCCGGTCCCGGTGGCGTCGGACCACCCGGAGCGCTGGGGGCGCGTGGACGCGGAGGGCACCGTCTACGTCAAGACCGCGGACGGCGAGCGCGCCGTCGGTTCCTGGCAGGCGGGCGAGCCCGCCGAGGGGCTGGCGCACTTCGCCCGGCGGTTCGACGACATGCGCACCGAGGTCGAGCTGCTGGTGACGCGGCTGGCGTCGGGCAACGGCGACCCCAAGCACGCGCAGACCAGCGCCAAGCACGTGCGGGACGGCCTCGCCGACGCCGCCGTGGTCGGCGACCTGGCCGCGCTCGCCGCGCGGGTCGAGTTCGTCCTGGCCAAGGCCGACGAGGCCATGGAGGCGGCCAAGGTCGCCAAGGACGAGGCCAGGGCCGCCGCAGCCGCGCGCAAGCAGGCGCTGGTCGAAGAGGCCGAGGTGCTCGCGAACGAGTCCACCCAGTGGAAGTCCGCTGGTGACCGGCTGCGCGCCATCCTCGACGAGTGGAAGACCGTCCGGGGCGTCGACCGGAAGACCGACGAGGTGCTGTGGCGGCGGTTCTCGAAGGCGCGCGACGCCTTCAACCGGCGCCGGGGCTCGCACTTCGCGGACCTCGACCGGCAGCGCGGCGTGGCCAAGGCGCGCAAGCAGGAGCTCGTCGAGGAGGCGGAGAAGCTCATCGCCTCCGACGACTGGGGCCCCACCGCCGGTCGCTACAAGGAGCTCATGGTCGAGTGGAAGGCCGCCGGGCGCGCGCCCAAGGAGGCCGACGACGCCCTGTGGCAGCGCTTCCGCGCCGCGCAGGACGCGTTCTTCTCCAAGCGCTCCGAGGCCTTCAACGAGCGCGACGCGGAGTTCTCCACCAACGCGAAGCTGAAGGAGGAGCTGCTCTCCGAGGCCGAGCAGATCGACCCCTCGGGCGACCTGGAGTCGGCGCGGCAGCAGCTGTACCGCGTCCAGGAGCGCTGGGACGCGATCGGCAAGGTGCCGCGCGAGCGCATCCGCGAGCTGGAGGGCAAGCTCCGCACGATCGAGGAGCGGGTCAGGGGCGCGGTCGACGCGCAGTGGCGCCGGTCCGACCCGGAGGCCGAGGCGCGCGTGGCCCAGTTCCGCGAGCGGGTCGAGCAGTTCGAGGCGCAGGCCGCCAAGGCCAAGGCCGCCGGTGACAAGCGCCGCGCGGAGCAGGCCGAGGCGCAGGCCAAGCAGTGGCGCGAGTGGCTCGCGGCGGCCGAGCAGGCCGTGGCCAGCCGCTAGTCGCCCGAGCGCGGGAAGAGGGGGTGGTCCCCGGCCCGGTGCCCCCCCGCGTCGCGCCAGGGACCCCCGGTGGGGCGCGCAGGCCCCCGC
>NZ_JBQGCX010001061.1:0-5901 GCF_052038725.1 Actinosynnema sp. | reverse complement strand
ACTGGTGTCCCACAACCCCCCGGGGGCCCCCCCCGCCCGGGGGGGGCCGCCCCTCTCGGAAGGTCTGGCGCTCAGCGGGCCGGGCGGATCAGCGGGCCCGCCGAACCCGCGCGGTTCACAGCGCCGACATGGTCTGCCACTGCGACCACGGGATCTGCCAGTCGTACCAGTCGAACTGCGGCGGCAGCGTGTGGCTGGCGCCGGTGACCTCCACCGGGTCGCCGACCAGCGCCGAGTCGTAGTAGTCCTTCGCGTCGGCCTCGGACAGGTTCGCGCAGCCGTGCGAGGTGTTGTTCTTGCCGATGTTGGCGAGGTTGTCGTTGTTCTCGTGGATGAACTCGCCGTGGTTCGAGAACCGCACGGCCCACTTCTTGAGCACGTTGGTGTAGCCGTAGCGCGGGTTGTCGAAGCTGAACTGCGGGTCCTTCTGCATGACCACGAACGTGCCGTTCGGCGTGTTCAGGTCCGGCTCGTCGTCCTTGCCGAAGGAGGCCGGGTAGCTCTTCACGGTCTGCCCGTCGCGCTGCACCACGAGCTGGTGCGACGGGGTGTCGATCTTCACGACCTGGTTGCGGCCGATGGTGAAGTCGCTGGTCACGTCGGCCCGGCCGTACGCGCCGCCGCCGTAGGCCACGCCGTACAGCTTCGCCTCGACGCGGATCTTCGTGTTCGCGGGCCAGTAGTTCTCCGGCCGGTAGTGCACCTCGCGGGCGTTGAGCCACGCCCAGGAGCCCTGCACGTTCGCGCTGTTGGTGACGGTCAGCGCCTTCTCGACGGTCGCCTTGTCCTGCACGTCCGCGTCGAACTCGACCTTGATCGGCACCGCGACGCCCATGACCTGGTCGTCGCCGGGGAACAGCGTGGCGCGGACCTGGCTGGCGGGCGCGAGCGTGGTGAACGAGCCGGTCAGCTCGACCGGCTTGCCGTCCGACCCGGTGGCCTTGCCGGAGTAGCTGTACTGCTTGCCGAAGCCCAGCGGCTCGGTGCTCGCCCAGCTCTTCCTGTCCTCGGCGAGCGCGCCCTGGACGGACTGGCCCTCCGGGTTGGTGACGGCGACCTGGTCGATCGCCCCGTCCTGCACCTCGACCTTGACCGGCGAGTTCACCGGCACGTCCTTCGCCCCGTCGGCGGGGTTCGCGGTGAGCTTCGCGACCGGCGGGGCGTCCCCGCCGACCGGAGAGGGGCTCCCCTGCTCCACGTTCGACGAGCACCCGACCAGCAGCGCGCCGCCCACGAGCAGCGCGGCCAACTTCTTTCGCACGTTTCCGACCTCCCACCGACAAGGACGTCCCAGAACCCCGGCAAGTGCAGGTGACCTGCGCCACAGAACGGGGTCCACCCCTGGATCGACCTAGGATCGCGGTGTGAACCGTCCTACCGCAGTAGTCACCGGGGCCAGCGCGGGAATCGGCGAGGCCACCGCCCGCAGGCTGGCCGCCGAGGGCTTCCACGTCGTGCTCGGCGCCCGGCGACTGGAACTGGTCCAGAGTATCGCGGCCGAGGTGGACGGCACGGCGATCGAGCTGGACGTGACGGACGCCGCGTCCGTCGCGGCCCTGGCCGAGGCCGTGCCCGAGGTCCGCGTGCTGGTCAACAACGCGGGCGGCGCCCGCGGGCTGAGCAGCGTCGCCGAGGCCGACGAGGAGCAGTGGCGCTGGATGTGGGAGACCAACGTGCTCGGCACGCTCCGGGTCACCAAGGCGCTGCTGCCCAAGCTGATCGCCTCCGGCGACGGGCACGTCGTCACGGTGACCTCGATCGCCGCGCTCGAGGCCTACGACAACGGCTCCGGCTACACCTCGGCCAAGCACGCGCAGTCCGCGGTGCACCGCACGCTGCGCGGCGAGCTGCTCGGCGAGCCGGTCCGGATCACCGAGGTCCTGCCGGGCATGGTCGAGACGGACTTCTCCGTCAACCGGTTCGACGGGGACGCCGAGCGCGCCGCCGCCGTCTACCGGGGCCTGACCCCGCTCACCGCCGACGACGTCGCCGACACCATCGCGTTCGCGGTGACCAGGCCCTCGCACGTCAACCTGGACACCATCGTGCTCAAGCCCCGCGCCCAAGCGTCCGCGAGCCGAGCCCACCGGGCGTGAGCAGGTAGACGTCGAGCTGGTCCAGCACCGGCCCGACCGGGTTGGCGAACGACCGGTGCGGGCTGCCCGCGCAGTAGAGCCCGACCACGTGGTTCTCCTCGTCGAGCAGCACCGCGCCGGAGTCGCCGTGGTCGCCGAACCCCGGCGTCTCCACCCGGATCTGGTCGTGCAGGGTCCGCACGCCGATGCCCGCGCCGTAGTCGAGCCGGATGACCGCGTCGGTGGACGCGACCACGCCCGCGGTGATCCCGGTGGTGCGCCCGCGCTTGCGCACCGGCGCGCCCACGCGGGCGTCCGCCGCGCCGAGCACCGGGCCGAGGCCGACCACCTCGGGCGAGGTGTGCCTGGCGTGCAGCAGCAGCGCCGCCGCGTCGACCCGGCTGGACAGGGCGGCGCGCGCGAGCGTGGCGATCCGGTCGCGCACCGGGTGGCCCCCGTCCACCCTGGACGGGTGCACCATCGGGTCGCCGACCTCCCACGCGTCGTCCACGCAGGCCACGTGGAACGCGGTCAGCGCCATGGGCCGGTGCGTCCCCCTGGCCCGCACGAGCGCGCCGAGGGTGCCCGCGACGAGGTAGTCGTCGGCCCTGGGCACGTCGGGCGGCACGAAGCGCACCGAGCGGCTGGGCCCGACGCCGATGCCCCCGAGCACGCGGCCGTGCCGCTCGGCCCCGCTCCCGCCCTGCGGCGAGGCCAGGGTGTGGTGCGGCGCGAACGAGTCCTGCACGACGTCCGTGGGGACGCCGAGCACGTCCGGCGGGATGGTGTGGCGTCCCGCGGCGCCCTTCTCGCGGACGTAGACGACGATCGCCAGCCGCCCAGTCGGCTCGCCGCCGACGACCTTCTCCCCGATGTCCACACCGACCACACCGGGCCTGCGCAGGAAGTCGTCCTCGACCAGCCTCTTGAGCGGCCTGACCGCCGCCCTCCCGTAGTCCGGATGGTCCATGACGACCTCCGTGTAACGCTCCTACCACCATGAAACGCGCTGGGTGAGGATTCGTCACACGGAGTCACCCATTCGGCCTTCACCACGTGGAGGCGAGCGGAACCCCTTGCCGGGCAACGGTTCCACCCCCGGCAACCACCAGGCCTACCCCCGGTCACCCGAGGTCAACCCGCGCGTCGCCGGGTCAGAGCGAACAGCCCACCATGACCGGTTCCGGGTGCAGCTCCACGCCGAACGCGCCGCGCACCCCGTCCCGGACCTCCCTGGCGAGGTCGAGCAGGTCCTCGGTGGCCGCGCCGCCCCGGTTGGTCAGGGCGAGGGTGTGCTTGCTGGACAGCGCGACCCGCCCGCCGGGACCCCGGTGGCCCTTGGCGAAGCCCGCGCGCTCGATCAGCCAGGCGGCGGACAGCTTGCGGTGGCCGGAGGTCGCCGGGTAGGTCGGCACGGCCACGTCGTCGCCAAGGCGCTCGGCGATGCGGATCAGCACCCCGCCGAGGGTGGTCTCGTCGAGCAGCGGGTTGGTGAAGAACGAGCCTGCGCTCCACGTGTCGTGGTCGGCGGCGTCGAGCACCATGCCCTTGCCCCTGCGCAGCTCCAGCACGGCCTTGCGGGCGGCGTCGGCGGGCACCCGGTCGCCCTGCTCGACGCCGAGGACGCGGGCCAGCTCGCCGTAGCGGATCGGGGCGGACTGGCCGCCGGAGGTGAGCGCGAAGCGGGCCCGCAGCACGACGGCGCGGTCGGTTCCCTTGAGGACCGAGGTCCGGTAGGCCAGGCCCAGCGCCTCGGCGGGCACCTGGTTGACCCGGCCGGTGGCCCGGTCCAGCAGGTCGACCGAGGTCAGCACCTGCGACACCTCGACGCCGTACGCGCCGACGTTCTGCACCGGGGTCGCGCCGACCTGGCCGGGGATGCCGGACAGGCACTCCAGCCCGCCCAGGCCCTGCGAGACGGCGTCGGCGACGACCGAGTCCCAGTCCTCGCCCGCCTCCACGGTGAACTGGACGAGCCCGTCGCCGAGCGGGTCGACGCGGCGGCCGGTGGTGCCCACCTGGATCGCGGTGCCGGGAAAACCCTCGTCCGCGACGACCAGGTTCGATCCCCCGCCGAGCAGGAGCACGGGGTCGCCGGTAGCGTCCGCGGCGCGGACGGCGTCGACGAGCTCGGCGGCGGTGGTGGCGCGCAGGAAGCGCGCGGGCGGGCCACCGAGCCGCAGTGTGGTGCACTCGGCGAGCGGCACGCGACCGCGCTCCTGGGCACTGGACGACAGCGGGGTGGTCACAGGGGTAAACGGTAGCCTCCGCGACATGGCACGCCGCATCGAGCACCTGACCGAGACGACTTGGCCCGCCGCCGACGTGTACGCGGCGCTGGTCGACGAGTCGTACCTGCGCGCCCGCCTGGAGGTGCTCGGCGGCTCCGGCGCCGCCCTGCTCAGCCACGCGGTGACCGCCACGGGCGTCGCCTACGAGCTGCGCCAGGGCGTCTCGTCGGCCGACCTGCCGCCCATCGCGAGCAAGGTCCTGGGCGGTGACCTGGTCATCACGCGCGCGGAGTCGTGGACGGAAGCCGGGTACACCTGCACGTCGCGGGTGGACATCACGGGCGTCCCCGGCGAGCTTGACGGCGTCATGACGGTGGCCGACAAGCCGGGCGGCGGGTCCACGATCACCCTCACCGGACAGGTGAAGGTGAAGATCCCGCTGGTGGGCGGGAAGGTCGAGGAGATGGTCGTCGAGCAGGTCGCGAAGCTGCTCGACAAGGAGACGGAGTTCACGTCCCAGTGGCTCGCGCGCCGAGGCTAGCCGCGGGCCGCGCGCGGGCGATGGGCCTGCCCACGCGCGGCACCACCAACCCGAACCGCCTGCGCCGGGTCGACAGGTGGGTCCTGTCCGCGCACCGCGACCTGCTCGTCGGGTCGCCGCTCGTGGTGGACCTGGGGTACGGGTCGACGCCGATCACGACCGTGGAGATGGCCGCGAGGCTGCGGAAGGCGTGCCCGGACGTGCGCGTGCTGGGCCTGGAGCTGGACGCCGAGCGCGTGGAGGCGGGCAAGGCCGTCGCCGACCCGCCGGGACTGGACTTCCGGCGGGGCGGGTTCGAGCTGGCGGGCGCGAGACCGGTGCTGCTGCGGGCGTTCAACGTGCTGCGGCAGTACACGGAGGAGCAGGCCGTCGAGGCGTGGGGCACGATGCTCGGCAGGCTCGCGCCGGGCGGGGTGCTCGTGGAGGGCACCTGCGACGAGGTCGGCAGGCGCTGCACGTGGGTGTCGCTGACCGCGGAGGGGCCGCAGACCTTCACCTTGTCGTGCCTGCCCGCGGATCTGGACACGCCGGGGGACCTGGCGGAGCGGCTGCCGAAGGCGCTGATCCACCGGAACGTGCCGGGCGAGCGCGTGCACGCGCTGCTGGCCGAACTGGACACCTGCTGGGCGACGGCGGCCCCGTTCGCCCCGTTCGGGCCGAGGGCCCGGTGGGTGGAGTCGGTGCGGTTGCTGGCGACGAGGTGGCCGGTGCTGGACGACCGGAAGCGGTGGCGGTTGGGGGAGGTCACCGTGCCTTGGGAGTCGGTGCGACCCTAGGGTTTGGGGTTGGGGTCGGGCTTGCAGGTTTTAGCTCTTGGTTTGCGGTTTGCGCTTTTTGCTCGTGGTTTTTGCTTTTGATTGTATGCTTTGCTTTTGCTTGCGGTTTTTCAGCCGTCACCGCGCAGCGGGCTGTGGAGCGAGCGCAGCGAGCCCACAGCACTGCTCCCGCGTCCCTCGTCTCCGTTTGGCCTGGCGAAGCCCAAGCGCGCTTGTCAAGATGCCGCCGCACTGCGCGGAAGACCGCCCGAGCCGTACGGCGTCTTGACAAGTGTGCT
>NZ_JBQGCX010001060.1:0-3115 GCF_052038725.1 Actinosynnema sp. | reverse complement strand
GTCCGGCGCCCCTTCGACCACCCTGGTCTTGAATCGGACGTCGCCGCCCTGCTGCAACATCATCAGCGTGCCCGCCGGGTAGCCCAGCGAGACGGAGGCGATCAGACCGGCGATGCTGCTGCCGGGCCAGACCCAGCCGCGCTGGAAGTCCGGTAGTTGCGTCTCCCCCGCGTGCACCTGCACCAGCAGGTCTCTCAAAAATTCTTTCTCGATTCCGAACTTTTCAACGCTCAATGCACTTCTCCCGCAGATTTTTACACCCGGAGGAGGGATCGCGCGAACATGCGGAAAAGTTAACGTGCACCGCAGAACATATTGTGTAAATTAGTGGCCAATAAGCCCGGCTCGGGCATCAGAACGTCCTCGCCGCCCAAGCCGCCAGCTCCGCCCGCGCCGCCGCCAGGTCCCCGCTCCCGGTGGTCACCAGCGCGAAGTGCACCCCCGCCCCCGCCCGCAGCAGCACCCGGTTGACCCCGCCGACCCCCCGCGCCCGCCCCCCCGACACCGCCTCCGCGCCCGTGTCCGCAGGCGCCCCCCGGACCGCCCCCAGGTCGCTCACCACCGAGGTCCCCGCAGGCGCGAACCCCGCAGGCAGGTGCAGCTCCGTCGGCGCCGCGGACTCCGCCCCCTCCCACACCAGCACCGCGTACGGGTTCGCCCCCACCAACCCCCGCACCGCGGGCATCCCCGCAGGCACCTGGTTCCACACCAGCTCGGCGTTCCCGTCCCGCGCCCGGTCCTCGTACGTGAACGCCCGCGTCGTCCCCGCCACCGCGCGCGGGAACACCCGGTCCACCCGTCGCGCGTCCACCGTCCGCCCCGCCGCCCCGTCGTCGCCGACCCGCACCACCGAGAAGTGCTCGTCGTTCATCGCGTCGCCGTCCGTCTTCACCTTCGACGGGTTGTCGTTCATCAGCTCCCGGTGCCGGTCGTAGTTCGTGTCCCAGTGCCACTGGCTCCCCGACAGCACCGGCCCGGACGCCGCCGCCTCGGCCCACCACCGCGACCCCGGCAGCGCGCTGTCCAGCGACTGCTGCGTCGCCTTCAGCACCGAGGGGTGCTTGTCCGCCGTCAGCCCCCGCACCGGGTGGCCGTACTCGGAGACGATCGCGGGCGTGCCCAGTTCCGCCGCGCGCGTCCGCACGTCCGCGAACGTCCGCGCGTACTGCCCGTCCCCCGCCTTCCCCGGCATCAGCAGCCCCGACTGGGCCTTGCCGTCGTAGAAGTGCGTGTTGAACGCGTACCCGTCGCCCCACGGCGCGGCGCCGGGGAAACCGCCGGGCTCGGCGAAGAACTCCACGTTCTGGTTCCAGAACACCAGCGGTTCGGCGAAGGACGTCTTGTCCCGCCAGCCCGCCTCGTCCATGAGCCGCCGGAACCGCTGGTGGAACGGCCACAGGTGGTCGCGCTCCCACGTCAGGCCGGTCTGGCCCGCGTCGTAGCGGCCCGCGTACGGCTCGTTCAGCGGGTCCACGCCCAGCACCAGCTCGAACGCCTCGGCGGACAGCCGGTTCTTCAAGCCCCGCAGCGCTTCCCCCGCCGCGCTCAGGAACTCGTCCTGCACGCGCAGCGGTCCCCCGTCCACCTGGAGCTCGCGGTTGTGCCAGAAGTCGTAGGTCGCGGCGGTGACGGCCGTGTTCGACTTCATGTTCTGCCCCCAGTGGAAGCACAACCCGCACGACTCCGCCGGGTACCCGCCCGCGCGCACCACCCACGCGGGCGCGCCGTCGCCGGTGTACCAGCTGTCCCGGTTGAACACGTGCCGCGAGTACAGGTCCTGGTGGAAGTCCACGTACACCCGCACGCCCTGGTCGGTGAACGCCCCCACCTGCTCGGCCACCCGGTCCAGGTAGGCCTGGTCGATCCGCCGGGGCTCCGGCTCCAACCACGCCCAGGTGACCAGGAACCGGACCGCGTTGGCGCCGGTCAACCTGCGCAGCGCCGCGGCGGAGTCCCGTGCCGCCTGGGCGTTCGGGAACGGGAGCCCGCGGTGCTCGGCGAGCTTGGCGGTGCCGGAGACGTTGAAGCCCCGCAGCACCACCTCGCGCCCGTGCTCGTCCCGGAACACCCCGCCGACCGGTCCGACCTCGCCGCCGTCGAACCAGGCGGACGCGGCGGGAGCGGAGAGGGCGGCGGCGGTGGGGAACGGGGCCAGCGCGAGCAGCAGGAGCAGGGCGGCCAGGAGCGGGGTGCGGCGCATCGGTGGTCTCCCCCACCTCGGCGGAACCGGACGCTTCCCCTGGGACGCTAGTGATCCGCTCCGGGGGCGCCAAGGGCCGCGTGGCGCAGCGGGGGGAGGTCCGGTCGCCGGGCGCGGTCAGTCCTCGTCCCAGTCGCGGGCCCACTGGCGCCTGCGCTCGCGCTCGTGCTCGATCCAGTCCTCGCCCTCGGCGGCGACGGACTCCAGCAGGGGCAGGGCGTTCTCGATCCCGGACGTCTCGTAGGCGGCCTCCACCAGCGCCTCCGGGTCCTCGCCGGACGCGCTGGTGTCGACCCGCACGGCGATGGACTCGTTGTTGGACAGGACGAGCGTGAACACCCGGCTGCGCAGGTCCTCCACGTCGGCGCGGTCCTCGTCGTCCACGGCGGTGGCGCGCACGCCCTTCTCGGTGACCTTCGCGGAGACGACGGCGTCGTAGCGGAACAGGAAGCGCTCCTCGTTGCGCGCCTCGCCGGTGTGCGCGTCCAGGTGCAGGCGGATCAGCCGGACGCCCTTGCGGGTCAGCAGGAGGATGCGCACGAGGTACGCGGAGTAGCGGGGCGGGCCGTTCTCCAGCCTGCCCCTGCGGGCGCCGGGCGCGCACTCGGTCAGCACCACGTGCTGGACGACCTGGTCGCGCCGCAGGCCGAACCGGTTGATCACGTCGGAGACCAGGTGGAACCGGTCGAGCGCGTGCCAGCGGGCGACCTGCGCGTCGGTGGGGCGGTCCGCCAGGTGCGCCGACCACCGCTTGTGCTCGGCGACCTCCTCGGCGTGCAGGGCGTCCGCTTCGGCGCGGACGGCGCGGTTGGCGGCGTGCGGGGCGGCCAGGCGGGTGGCGGCGGTGAGGAGCAGGGAACCGGCCAGCGCCAGCGGGAGCGCGGCGAGCGGGGCGGTGACCAGGCCGGTGACCAG
>NZ_JBQGCX010001059.1:0-2186 GCF_052038725.1 Actinosynnema sp. | reverse complement strand
CGACGAGCTGGAGTCCAACAAGCTCGGCGCCGTCCTGGACGCCACCGACCGGGGCTTCACCTGGCCGCTGCCGGACACCGCCGAGCACGTCGCGCCCGGCGGGCGGGTGCTGGAGGTGCTGTCCGAGCACCTGTGCCAGGGCTTCCTGGAGGGCTACCTGCTCACCGGGCGGCACGGCCTGTTCAACTGCTACGAGGCGTTCACGCACATCGTCGACTCGATGTTCAACCAGCACGCCAAGTGGTTGGGCACGCACCGCAAGCTCGGCTGGCGCCGCCCGATCGCGTCGCTGAACTACCTGCTCAGCTCGCACGTGTGGCGCCAGGACCACAACGGGTTCTCCCACCAGGACCCAGGCTTCATCGACCACGTCATGAACAAGAAGGCCGAGGTCGTCCGCGTCTACCTGCCGCCGGACACCAACACCCTCCTGTCGGTCGCGGACCACTGCCTGCGCAGCCGCGACTACGTGAACGTGGTGGTGGCGGGCAAGAACCAGACCCCGGACTGGCTCGGCCCGCAGGAGGCGGCGCTGCACTGCGCCAGGGGCCTGGGCATCTGGGAGTGGGCGAGCAACGACGACGGCGTGGAGGAGCCGGACGTGGTCATGGCCTGCGCCGGCGACGCCCCCACGGTCGAGGTGATGGCCGCGGTGTCCCTGCTGCGCGAGCACCTGCCGTCGCTGCGGGTCCGCGTGGTCAACGTGGTCGACCTGATGCGGTTGCAGCCGGAGAGCGAGCACCCGCACGGCCTGTCGGACCGCGAGTTCGACGCGATCTTCACCACCGACCGGCCCGTGCTGTTCGCCTACCACGGCTACCCGTGGCTGATCCACCGCCTGACCTACCGGCGCACCAACCACCACAACATCCACGTGCGCGGGTACAAGGAGGAGGGCACCACCACCACGCCGTTCGACATGCTGGTGCTCAACGACATGGACCGCTACCGGCTGGTCATGGACGTGATCGACCGGGTGCCGGGCCTCGGGCCGCGCACCGCCCGGCTGCGCCAGCTGATGACCGACCAGCGCACCCGGCACCACGGGTGGATCCGGGAGCACGGCGAGGACCTGCCCGAGGTGCGGGACTGGAGCTGGCGGTCCTGATGAACGTGCTGGTGGTCAACGCGGGCTCGTCCAGCCTGAAGCTGCGCGTCCTCGGCCCCGCCGACGAGGTGCTGGTGGAGCACGACGTGGAGCGCTGGGACGGGCGCGGGCACTTCGGCGACCTCCTCGACGGCGGTCCCGAGGTGCACGCGGTCGGCCACCGCGTCGTGCACGGCGGGTCCCGGTTCACCGGGCCCACCCTGATCGACGAGGGGGTGCGGGCAGGGCTGGCCGAGCTGGTCCCGCTCGCGCCCCTGCACCAGCCGCGCGCGCTCGACGGCGTGGACGCGGTGCGCGAGCTGCTGCCGGACGTGCCGCACGTGGCGTGCTTCGACACCGCGTTCCACGCCTCCCTGCCGGAGCACGCGGCCACCTACCCGCTGCCGCCCGAGTGGCGGGAGCGGTGGGGGCTGCGCAGGTACGGCTTCCACGGGCTCTCGCACGCCTACGCCGACCGGCGGGCGCGCGAGCTGGCCGGCGGCGGCGAGCGGGTCGTGGTGGCGCACCTGGGGTCCGGGTGCTCGCTGTCGGCGGTGCGCGGCGGGCGGTCGGTGGACACGACGATGGGGTTCACGCCGCTGGCCGGGCTCGTCATGGGCACGCGCAGCGGCGACGTCGACCCCGGCCTGCTGCTGTGGTTGCAGCGGCGGGGCGGGCTGAGCGCGGACGAGGTCGCGGACGGGCTGGAGCACCGCTCCGGGCTGGCCGGGCTCAGCGGCGTCGGCGACGACCTGCGGGACGTGCGCGCGGCGGCGGCCGGTGGTTCGCCCGAGGCGCGGCTGGCGCTGGAGGTGTACGAGCACCGGCTGCGGCAGGGGATCGCCGCGATGGCCGCCTCGCTGGGCGGGCTCGACCTGCTGGTGTTCACCGGCGGGGCGGGGGAGAACGACGCGGCCCTGCGCGAGCGGGTCGCGGGAGGGCTGGGGTTCCTCGGCGTGCGGCTCGATCCGGGCCGGAACGCGGGGTGCGCCCCGGACGCGCGGATCAGCGGCGACGGGTCCGCGGTCGGCGTGTGGGTGCTGGCGGCGGGCGAGGACGTGGAGATCGCCGCGCAGACGCGCTCCGCGCTGTGACACCC
>NZ_JBQGCX010001058.1:0-1807 GCF_052038725.1 Actinosynnema sp. | reverse complement strand
GCGCTCGAGGTGTCCGACGCCGAGTGGGGGCACCTGGTCGCGTACCTCCAGTCGCGGCTGGACCTGACGCCGGGCGAGCGGATGCGGTTGACCGCGCACCTGGACTGGCTGCTGGTGTCGCCGCTCAAGCTCACCGGGTTGGCCAAGCGGATCAGCGTGCTCGGCGACGAGCAGCGGGCGCAGATCGCCGAGGTGGCGAGCGCGATCGCGGCGGCGGACGGGGAGATCTCGGAGAGCGAGGTCGCCGTGCTGCGCAAGATCTACAAGCTGCTGGGGCAGGACCCGGACTCGGTGCGCACCGGCATCGTGGCGTTCCGGGAGGCCGAGACCAAGCCGGTCTCGGTGCTCCAGGGCGGGACGGACGGCGGCGGTGGCGGCGAGGTGGCGGCGATGCTGGCGTTCGAGGAGGAGCAGGAGAACGGCTGAGCCGGGCGTCAGCGTCACCCGGCCGCGCGCTCGACGGGTCGCGGCGTGTCCGTTATGCACCCTGGGGTATGTACCCTGGGGCGGCAGGAGTTCGTGCTGCCGATCCGAGGGGTTCTCCCGTGCTGCGACGCCACCGATCCGCGCTGGCCTGCGCGCTGCTGCTCGCGCTGACCGCCTGCACCGGGGGTTCCGGTGACTCCGGCGGACCGGACGGGGCAGGCGGTGGGAGCGCGACCACGAGCAGTGAGCCGCCGCCGCGGAAGGTGTACGTGTCGGTCGGCGACTCCTACGCGACCGGGTTCCGCCCGCCCGTCGGCGGGCAGCGGGGCGGGTCGTCGCAGGACGCGTTCAGCCACCTGGTGGCCGAGCGGGCCGACCTGCGGCTGGTCAACCTCGCGTGCAGCGGGGCCACCTCGGCGGACCTGGTCGGCGGGGCGGACTGCACGCCCGGCAACCGGGCGCTGGACGCGCCGGAGACGGCGGGCCGCACCCAGGTCGACGCGGCCGTCGCCGAGCTGGAGGCGAGCGCCGGGCAGGTCGGGCTGGTCACGGTCGTGATCGGCGGCAACGACCTGATCCCGTGCGCCTCCCAGCCGCAGCAGGCGGTGGTGGCGTGCGCGACGCAGGCCGTGACGCGGATCAAGGCCAACCTGGCGACGGCGCTGCCGAAGCTGCGCGCGGCGGCCGGGGACGCGCCGATCGTCGGCCTGACCTACCCGGACGTGTTCCTGGGCGCGTGGGTGAACGACGAGGTGCCGGGCGGGCAGCGGTTGGCGGAGCTGTCGGTGACGCTGTTCCGGGACTTCTTCAACACCTCGCTCAAGGCCGAGTACGACAAGGTCGGCGCGCGGTTCGTGGACGTGACCGAGGCGACCGGGGCGTACCGGCCGCTGACGGAGCTGGTCGCGGACCCGGCGCACGGGCAGATCCCCGGACCGGTGGCGAGGGTGTGCGAGCTGACGTACTTCTGCGAGCTGACCGACGTGCACCCGAAGCCCGCCGGGCACGAGGTGATCGCGGACGGGGTGCTGCGGGCGGCCGGTCTGTAGGGGGTGGCCGGTCCGCGGCGGGTAGCCGGTCTGTAGCGGGCTGCCGGTCAGCAGCGGGCTGCCTGCCGTTGGTTCGCGGGCGGTGTCGTTCCACCGTCGATCGTTCCCGCCGCGCTCGTTCGCGGTGGTCTCCCCCGCCGGCCTCATCCGATCTCGGCCCGAGTCGGTACCCCAGCCGCCCCAGGGGGCGGCCGAACGGGTGGTGTGCGGCCTCCCGGTGAAACATGTCCGCCTCCTCCACAGAACACACGGTGACCGGATGCTGAGGAGCGGACATGGGGAGGAATCGGCGCCTGCCCGCGCTGGCCTGGTGCTCGGCGGTGGCGGTGCTG
>NZ_JBQGCX010001057.1:0-1500 GCF_052038725.1 Actinosynnema sp. | reverse complement strand
CCTGGAGCGCTTCCGTGTCGTCGCCGACCTGCGCGGCGCCGGCTGAGCCGTGACACCTCTCGCGTGGTGCGGGGTGGGGCGGGGCGGTACGGTCGCGGGCTCGTGCTTCCGATGGGAAGGTGAGGCCTCATGGCGAGTCGGATCAGTGAACTGGTGCTGGAGTGCCGTGACCCGGAGCTGCTCGCGCGGTTCTGGTGCGAGGTGCTCGACTTCGTGGAGCTGGACCGTGACGGGGAGGACATCGAGATCGGCCCGCGCGAGGGGTTCGGCGGGGCGCGGCCGACTCTGATCCTCAGCAAGCAGGAGCGGCCGCAGCCGGACAGGACACGGCTGCACATCGACGTGAACGCCACCGACCGCGACCAGGACGCCGAGCTGGAGCGCCTGCTGGCCCTCGGCGCGCGCCGCGCCGACGTCGGGCAGACCGGCGAGGAGTCCTGGCACGTGCTGGCCGACCCGGAGGGCAACGAGTTCTGCCTCCTGCGCCGCAGGCTCGACCCGCTCTGACCCCTGAGCCGCGCACGGGTTCCGCGCGGCTTCGCACCGGGTTCCGCACAACCGGCTGCCACGCCCGGTCCCCGTGCGAACGCTGACAGCCGCGCGAGCGGGCCCGGCGCTCCTGACGGTGGGCGGCGCCCTGCCGCCCCGGCGGGACGCCCACAACCAGCCCCGCTCCCCCGCGATCCGCGCCGCCTCGGCGCGGTTGCGGGCGGCGAGCTTCGCCATCGCCGTGGACGGGTAGTTGCGGACCGTGCACTCGGCCGGCACCACCCGGATCACCCGGCCGCCCCCGTCGGGACGGTGACGGTCAGCGTCGTGCCGCCCGTCGCGCCGCACCTCGCCGCCCAGCGCCGAGAACCGCCATCGGCACGATCGCGGACCAGATGCGACGCGGGGAACCGTTGGTGTGCAACGACTTCCCCCACAAAGCGGTCGTGGCCGCGCACACCGCGAACCCGAGCGGCCACTCCCAGGCGCGGCGACGGCCCCGGTGACCAGGAGCGCGAGCAGGTGGACGCCCGAGGTGCCCGCGCCGAGCTGCGCGAGGTGGTGGGTGGGCAGGAAGCGGGCGAGCCGGCCGACGGCGTCGGGGAGCAGCTCGACCGGCATCCACAGGCCGGACAGCAGGGCGAGCGGCCAGGCGTGCAGGGCGCCCGGGAGCGGGGCGACGGTGATCACGCCGTGCGCGCCGAAGGTGGCGACCACGGCGGTTCCCCCTGGTTGGCCTGGCTCCCGCGGAGCAGGTTGAACAGCACGAGGATCCCGACCGGCATGACGACGCCGTCGAGCGCGACCACGTCCCCGCAGCGGCGCCGCAGCCCCTCGACGGTGCGGACCGCCTGTTCGGTCGCCGTGCCGCGAAGGCTGCCGGGGCGGGGTCGGGCGCGGTGGTGATCTCGTGTCACCGATCGGCGGTGACACAGGTGATCACGGGTGATCACGGACCGCTTCCGCTGGTGGCAGGCCCGGCTTGCCAAGCGGAACCACGTTCCGTATCTT
>NZ_JBQGCX010001056.1:0-1588 GCF_052038725.1 Actinosynnema sp. | reverse complement strand
GGCGGGTGGGCCGCCGAGGTGGCCGGGGCCGCTGGGGCCGTAGAACGGCGCCGGGTCCGGGGTGGTCGCGGCGAGGAGCGCGGGCAGGCCCGCCGTGTCGTGGGTGCCGACGAGCAGGCCTGCGGACGCCAGCAGGCGGATCAGGCGCCTGCCCGTCGTGTCGCCCGAGCGGCCCAGCTCGGGGCGGGCGGCGAGCAGGCTCGTGGGGGCGATGCCGGGGTGGGACAGGGTGCTGGTCACGCCCCAGTCGCCCGCGCGGCTGCGCCGGGCCAGTTCCAGGCCGAACAGGCCTGCCGCGAGCTTGGACTGGCTGTAGGCGCGCCGCCCGTTGTACGAGCGCTCCCAGTTCAGGTCGGCCCAGTTGATCGCGCCCTGGTTCGCCGCGACGCTCAGCTGCGTGGTCACCCGCGCCCGCCCGGCCCTGAGCAGCGGCATCAGGTGCGCGACCAGGGCGAAGTGGCCCAGGTGGTTGGTGCCGAACTGGAGCTCGAAGCCGTCGGCGGTGCTCTGCCGCTCGGGCGGGGTCATCACACCCGCGTTGTTGACCAGGAGGTGGATCGGGTCGCCCTCGGCGCGCAGCGCCTCGCCGAGCGCGGCGACCGAGTCCAGGGAGGACAGGTCGAGCGAGCGCAGCGAGGCGGTGGCGCCGGGGGCCCGCTCGCGGATCTCGGCGAGGGCGGCCTCGCCCTTGCGGGGGTTGCGGACGGGCAGCAGCACCTCGGCGCCCGCCGCCGCGAGCCTGGCGGCGATGCCGAGGCCGACGCCGTCGCTCGCCCCGGTGACGAGGGCGCGCCTTCCGGGGAGGTCGGGGCGGGTGAGGTCGATGTCGTTCGGCACTGGGCTCAACTCCGGGTGCTCGTCGGAACCTGCGGTGCCACCGAGGTTCGGCCGATCCGCGGGGGCGGGCAACGGCGCGCCGGGCCTCGGACCGGCGATCCCAGGCTGGGAGAGGGGGATCGGCGATCCGTGGCTCGGCGGTGGGGTGAGGCGGTAAGAACGGGTGACGGCGGGATGCGGGGAGGACGCGCGTGGTGATCGACCGGGTCGGGTTGGCCGAGTTCCTGCGGCGGCGCAGGGAGTCGCTCCAGCCCGAGGACGTCGGGCTCGCGCGCGGGGCGCGGCGCAGGACGAGCGGGTTGCGGCGGGAGGAGGTGGCGATGCTGTGCCACATGTCCGCGGACTACTACTCCCGGTTGGAGCGCGAGCGCGGGCCTCAGCCGTCCGAGCAGATGCTCGCCTCGATCGCGCAAGGGCTGCACCTGTCGCTGGCCGAGCGCGACCACCTGTTCCGGTTGGCCGGTCACCACCCGCCCGCGCGGGGCGCCACCGGGGAGCACATCAGTCCGGGGATGCTGCGGGTGTTCGACCGGTTGGGCGACACCCCGGCGGAGATCGTCACCGAGCTGGGGGAAACGCTGCGGCAGACCCCGCTGGGCGTGGCGCTGACCGGCGACACGACCCGGTACACCGGTCCGGCGCGGTCGCTGGGGTACCGGTGGTTCACCTATCCGGGGTACCGGATGCTGTACGCGCGGTTGGACCACAACTACCTGTCGCGGTTTTACGTGGGGGGTTCGGGGTTGCTGGC
>NZ_JBQGCX010001055.1:0-2421 GCF_052038725.1 Actinosynnema sp. | reverse complement strand
CGGCGCGGCCAAGCTCGGCGGGGCGGGGGAGCCCGGAGACGGGATCGACCGCCCCGACGAGCAGGCCGCCCGCCCCGGCCGCTCGCGCGGCGCGCGCAACCCGGCGGTGCGCGTGGTGGCCAAGCTCGGCCGCCTGGCGCTGCTGCTGGCCGCCGTCGCCGCGGGCACCTTCACGCTGATGGTCAACTCGCCGGTGGACCCGGTGAGCGCCTACGTCGGCGCGGACGTGGCGCGCCTGGGCCCCGAGCAGCGCGAGCTGATCGCCCAGCGCTGGGGCCTGGACGAGCCCGCGCCGCAGCGGTTCCTGTCCTGGCTGGGCAACCTGGTCCGGGGCGACTTCGGGTTCTCCCCGACGTTCAACCGCCCCGTGCTGGAGGTGATCGGCGACCGGTTCACCGCCAGCCTGGGCCTGATGGCGCTGGCCTGGCTGCTGTCCGGGCTGCTCGGCTTCGCCCTCGGCGTCCTCGCGGGCGCGCGGCGCGGCAAGCCCACCGACCGGGTGATCACCTGGTGGGCGTACACGCTGGCGTCCGCCCCGGTGTTCTGGGTCGGCCTGCTGCTGCTCTACGTCTTCGCGGTCTCGCTGAACTGGGCCCCGGTGTGCTGCGCGGTGCCGATCGGCGTGCCCGCCGCCGAGGTGACCGTCCTGGACCGGTTGGCCCACCTCGCGCTGCCCGCGCTGACCCTGAGCGTCGTCGGCGTCGCGCCCGTCGTGCTGCACACCCGGCACGCCGTCATCGAGGCGCTCGCCTCCGACCACGTCGCGTTCGCCCGCGCCCAGGGCGACCGGGGGATCGGCCTGGTCGCGCACCGGGTGCTGCGGGGCGCCGCCGGTCCCGCCCTGCTGCTCCAGTTCGGCTCGCTCGGCGAGCTGTTCGGCGGCTCGGTGCTGGCCGAGCAGGTGTTCTCCTACCCCGGCCTCGGGGCGGCGACCACGCAGGCGGCGATGTCCCAGGACGTGCCGCTGCTGCTGGGCATCGCCCTGTTCACCGCCGTGCTGGTGTTCGTCGGCAACACGATCGGAGACCGCGTGCACGCCGCCGTCGACCCGAGGGTCGCGCTCCGGGCGGGTGAGCGGTGAGCGCGCTGACCGCCGACCGCCGCACCCGGACCCTGGTGCTGCTGGGCTGCTCCCTGCTGGTGGTGGCGGCCGTGCTCGTCGCGGGCGCCCTGGCCGGGGAAGCCGCGCAGACCACCGCGCTGTCCCAGCGCAACCAGCCGCCGTCCGCCGCGCACTGGTTCGGCACCGACTGGCTGGGCCGCGACGTGCTGGCCAGGACCCTGTCCGGGCTGCGGCTGAGCCTGCTGGTCGGCACCTGCGCGGCGGCGATCTCCGCGCTGGTGGCCCTGGTGCTGGCGTGCCTGGCCACGGTCGGCGGCAGGCGCGCCGACGCGGCCGTCGGCTGGCTGGTCGACCTGTTCCTCGCGCTGCCGCACCTGGTGCTGCTGATCCTGCTGGCGTTCGCGCTCGGCGGCGGCACCGGCTCGGTCATCCTCGCCGTCGCGCTGACCCACTGGCCGACCCTGACCCGCGTGCTGCGGGGCCGGGCGCGCGGCGTGGTCGGCTCGAACTACGCGCTCGTGGCCACCCAGCTCGGCCGCAGCCGCTGGTGGGTCGCCCGCAGGCACGTCGCGGGCCACCTGACCGGGCAGTTCCTGGTCGGCCTCGTGCTGCTGTTCCCGCACGCGATCCTGCACGAGGCGGCCCTGTCGTTCCTGGGCATGGGCGTGGACCCGGCGCAGCCGTCGATCGGGGTGCTGCTGTCGGAGTCGATGCGGTTCCTGTCGGCGGGCGCGTGGTGGCTGGCGCTGCTGCCCGGCGCGTGCCTGCTGCTGGTCGTGAAGGCCGTGGACGGCGTGGGCGAGCACCTGCGCGCGCTGCTGGACCCGAGGAGCCACCACCTGTGAGCCTGCTGGAGATCGACGCGCTGGGCGTGCGGTTCGGCCAGTACGAGCGCGGGCTGCGCCGCCGGACCGTGGTGGCGCTGTCGGGCATGGACCTGCGCGCGGACCGGGGCGAGGTGGTGGCGCTGGTCGGCGCGAGCGGGGCGGGCAAGACGCTGCTGGCGCACGCCGTGCTGGGGATGCTGCCGCCCAACGCCGAGGAGAGCGGCGAGGTGCGCTTCGAGGGTGAGGTGGTGAGCCCGGACGCGCGGCGCGCGCTGGCCGGTCGGGAGCTCGCGCTGCTGCCGCAGGCCGCGTCGTTCCTGGACCCGGTGACGCCCGTGGGCAAGCAGGTGCGCCGCTCGGCGAGGCTGGCGGGCGCGGCCGACCCAGGGGCGGCGGCGCTGCGGGCGCTGGCCTCGCGCGGGCTGGGGCCCGAGGTGGCGCGGCTGCACCCGCACCAGCGGTCCGGCGGCATGGCGCGCCGGGCGCTGGCCGCGATGGCGCTCATGGCCGACCCGGCGCTGGTGCTGGCCG
>NZ_JBQGCX010001054.1:0-5413 GCF_052038725.1 Actinosynnema sp. | reverse complement strand
CCGCCCCGCACCGGCCGACCCGCACCGCCCGAACCGCCCGCGCCCCTGCCCGAACGACCACTGCGGGTTGCCCGAGCGCCCTCGGTCGTTTTTACGCGCAACCCCAACGTTCCCGCTGGTCAGCGCCACGACTTTCCGCCGGTCCGCCGCCTCCCGCAGCCGCGCCGCCAACCGGCTCTTCCGCTACCCGCCGGTACCGCGTAAGAATCTGAGGTTCCCCCGCCGCCCGCATTCCGGAACAAATCCGACCCACCCCCGCCGCCGATGATCGAAAAAAGGCTGCGGAAAACCCCGGAGCGCGGCGTGAGGAATTCAGGACGCGCCCGACACTCCTGTCACGCTGCGTGCGTGACCGAGCGCATCCGAGTGATCCGGCTGGGCTGTGCTGGAGGTGTGGCGGAGCTCCGATGTTCGTGCCGTGTGGGGAGGTGTGCGCGGAGCCGCCGAGCGGCCCGTCACCCACAGCATCGGCGTTCAGCCCAACGGCCTTGATAGTCCGTTCGGGTGGTCATCAGCCGGGTCACTCGTCGCCCAGGGTGTCTTCCGAGGGCTGAACGGACCAGCTCGGCGCGTTCTCCCCGTGTCATCCGGGTGAGTGGTGGACCATGTCCTGCGTCGAGCCGGGTAACGGGCTGTCCCCGGAACCGCTCGCGCCGCCCCGGTGAACGGAGGGAGAGCGCTCGGTGAAGCTCAAGAAGGTGCTGTCGCTGGCGGGTGTCGCGCTGGTGCTGTTCTTCCTCATCACCCAGCCCGACCAGTCCGCCGAGACCGTGAAGGGGGTGCTGGCCTGGCTCCGGGAGAGCGCCGAGTCGATCATCACCTTCATCCGCGCCCTGTTCGAGTGACGCCCGACCGTCTCGGTCACTTCACGTGATCGAGTTGGCCCGACGCTCCGCCTAGCGGGTGAAATGAGGGCTATAACACCCTGGTAACAGGGTTTTTGGCAAACAAGGGTCTAGCGGTTGTCGGAACCCCCGAATACGGTGCGCTGCATTGGCTGATCTTCGACCGACGAGGAGGCGGAATGGTCGAGGACTCCGGAGTGGACGAGCTGCTGCGTCAGTGGGCGGCTGAGCGCTCCGACGACGCCGAGCTGCGCGAGGTGAACCGGATCAAGGACGCGTGGCTCGCCGAAGCCCCGCAGTCCGTGCCGGCGATCCCCGTCCAGCGGGCGACCGGCGGGTACCGAGGGGGCTCGGTCAAGGTCGAGTCCGCGGACCCCGCGTACGTGGCGGCGATGAGGAAGCGGGCGCCCGAGGCGCCCGAGGTCCTCCTCGCGGCGGCGGCCAGCTACTGGCAGCTGGTCGGCGACCTCGCCGAGGCCGAGCTGTGGTGGGACGCGGGCATCAGCCCGATGGACCAGCGCGCGCTCGACTACCGGGCGGCGGGCCTGAGCCCGGCCGACCTGGGGCGCAGGCTCGGGCCCATGACCGTGCTCCAGCACCTCCGCCGGGGCAGCGCCGCGGCCTGGTGCGTGGCGCGGCTGCAGAGGCAGCGCCGGGACGGCGTCGCCTGACCCCCGTCCGGGACCGGGCTCCTGCGCGGGAGCCCACCCCACGACCGAGCGCGCGTCGCGACGCGGCGCGCCCCGAGCGGTCGCGAGAGGCCGTCCCCGCACGGCCTCGCACCGACCACCCCGGAACCCCGACCGGCTCCGGCAGCACGACGAGCCCGGAACACCCGAGGACCGATCCGGCCGAGGACCGGCCGAGGTGACCCGAGCGCGGTGACGACCGGTGCGCCCGAGCGGCGCACGGGCGGCCACTTCGGCAGGGCAGCACCCCGCCCTCGCCGGAGCCTGCGGCCGACCCCGCCCGACACCACCAGGCCGACGCGCGCGACCAGGCGACCCCGACCAGCGGCACCCCTGCCCGGCCGGACGCCACGCGCCGACCCCGTGCCCACGCGGCGTCCCGCCGCCCGACCCGCTTGCGCCGACGTCCCACCGCCACCCCGAACCGGCGGCCCCGTCGACCCCTGCGCGGTCCCCAGGCCCCACGGCGGGCGCCCGCGCCCGATCCGCAGGCCGCTCCGAACCCCGAGCCGCTCCGAACCCGACCCGAGCCCGCGCCCGGCCCAAGCCCGAGTCGCCGCGCGCCCTGATCCCGGCAGCGATCCGCCCGGAACCCGCGCCCCGGCCGCACCCGCCGCGCCTCGCGCACCCACGCCTGATCCCGCCCCCGGCGACCGATCTCACACCCCAGGCCCCCGCCCGCCCCGCGCCCCCGCGCGGTTAACCTGGACGCGTGGCAGGCCCCAGGATCACCTCCCAGCGCGTGACCATCGCCGCCGTCTGCCTGCTCTCCCTCCTGGCCTGCTGCGGCCTGGCGTGGTGGCAGTGGGAGCGGTTCTCCTCGGCCAACGGCACCTTCCAGAACCTCGGCTACGTCCTCCAGTGGCCCCTCTTCGGCTTGTTCCCGGCGTTCATGGTGTGGCGCGTCCGCCGCCTCGACGCCGCCAACAAGGCCGCCGACGCGGCCCTCGCCGCAGAGAGCGGACGAACCGGGCAGACCGTCGCGACCCCGGTCGACCTCACCCCCGCGCCCGCCCCCCGGCCGATCACCCCAGCCCCGGAGCCGGGAGCGCGGACGTCGGTGGTTACGGTTGACCCCGTCAAGACCCCCGCGCACGACGGCTACGACGAAGACGACGAGGACGAGGAGATGGCGGCCTACAACCGCTACCTCGCCGAGTTGCACGCGCGGGACACCAGGTGATCGAACGCGGTGAGGGTGGGGCGATGAGTGGCGCGCTGAGCAGGTTCCGGCTGATGGCTTACGTGGTCGGTGTCGGGTTGCTCGGCCTGGTCGTCGCCATGCTGTTCAAGTACCTGGGCGACAGCGAGACGCTGATGCGGATCGTCGGCCCGGTGCACGGCTTCCTCTACGCCATCTACCTGGTGCTGACCGTCGACCTCGCCCTCAAGGCCCGCTGGACGATCAAGAGCACCGTGCTGGTCCTGCTCGCGGGCACCATCCCGTTCGTGTCGTTCTACGCCGAGCGCAAGGTCGTCGAGAGCGTCCGCGCGGGCCGCGCCCTCTGAGCGCCGCGCCCGACCCGCCGAACCCGCTGCCCGCGAACCGGGGAGCGGGTTCGTGCGATCCTTCCCCCGGCGGGCCGAACCGGAACCGGTCGGTCCGCCCCTCCGCGCCCGCCGCTCGACCGCGCGCGGGACGACACCGCCAACCGGCCCGCCGACCGGCCCGGCCGACCAGGTCCGCCACCAGGGAGGAACCCGCAGCATGGAACCCCGCCGCACCCCGCTGCACGCCGAGCACGAGGCCCTCGGCGCGCACTTCACCGACTTCGCGGGCTGGCGGATGCCGCTGCGCTACGACAGCGAGCTCGCCGAGCACCACGCCGTGCGCTCCTCGGCGGGCCTGTTCGACCTGACCCACATGGGCGAGATCGTCCTGACCGGCCCCGAGGCGGGCGCCGCGCTCGACCACGCCCTGGTCGGCCACTGCTCCGCGATCGGCGTCGGCCGCGCCCGCTACACCATGATCTGCGCCGAGAGCGGCGGCGTCGTGGACGACCTGATCGTCTACCGGCTCGCCGAGCAGGAGTACCTGGTCGTCGCGAACGCCTCCAACGCGACCACCGTCGCCGCCGAGCTCGTCGAGCGCGCCAAGGGCTTCGACACCCAGGTCGCCGACCGCTCCGAGGACCACGCCCTGATCGCCGTGCAGGGCCCGGCGTCGACGGCCATCCTCGAAGGCCTGACCAGCACGGACCTGGCGGCCGTCAAGTACTACGCCTCCTACCCGGCCGAGGTCGCGGGCAAGCCCGTCCTGCTGGCCCGCACCGGGTACACCGGCGAGGACGGCTTCGAGCTGTTCACCGCCCCCGCCGACGCCGCCCACGTCTGGCGGGCGCTGCTGGAGGCCGGTCAGCCGCACGGCCTCAAGCCCGCGGGCCTCGGCTGCCGCGACACGCTCCGCCTGGAGGCGGGGATGCCGCTGTACGGCAACGAGCTGGGCCTGGACCGCACCCCGTTCGAGGCGAACCTCGGCCGCGTCGTGAAGCTCGACAAGCCGGGCGACTTCGTCGGCCGCGCCGCGCTCGCCGCCGCCGCCGAGGCGGGCGCCGACAGCACCCTCGTCGGTCTCAAGACCGCGTCGCGCCGGGCGCCCCGCCACGGCTACCCCGTGCTCGACGCCGACGGCGCCGAGATCGGTGTGGTCACCAGCGGCGCCCTGTCGCCCACCCTCGGCCACTCGGTGGCGATGGCCTACGTGACCAGGGCCAACGCCGAGCCCGGCACCGCGCTGACCGTGGACGTCCGTGGCCGCCGCGAGCCCGTGGAGGTCGTCGCCCTGCCCTTCTACAAGCGAAAGTGACAAAGGGGAGCCCAACCATGTCCGCGCACTTCAACACCCCCTTGGCCGAGTTCGACCCGGAGGTGGCGCAGGCCGTCGCCGCCGAACTGGCCCGCCAGCAGAACACGCTGGAGATGATCGCCTCCGAGAACTTCACGCCGGTCTCGGTGCTCCAGGCCCAGGGCTCGGTGCTGACCAACAAGTACGCCGAGGGCTACCCCGGCCGCCGCTACTACGGCGGCTGCGAGCACGTCGACGACGTCGAGCGGCTGGCGATCTCGCGGGTGAAGGAGCTGTTCGGCGCGGGCTTCGCGAACGTGCAGCCGCACTCGGGCGCGCAGGCCAACGCGGCGGCGATGTTCGCGCTGCTCCAGCCCGGCGACACCATCCTGGGCCTGGACCTGGCGCACGGCGGGCACCTCACGCACGGGATGCGGATCAACTTCTCCGGCAAGCTCTACAACGTGGTGCCCTACCACGTGTCGGACAGCGACGGCCTGGTCGACCTGGCCGAGGTCGAGGCGCTGGCCAAGGAGCACCGGCCGAAGCTGATCGTGGCGGGCTGGTCGGCGTACCCGCGCCAGCTCGACTTCGCGCGGTTCCGCCGGATCGCCGACGAGGTCGGCGCGTTCCTGATGGTGGACATGGCGCACTTCGCGGGCCTGGTCGCGGCGGGCCTGCACCCCAGCCCGGTGCCGCACGCGCACGTGGTCACCACCACGACGCACAAGACCCTGGGCGGCCCGCGCGGCGGCGTGATCCTGACCAACGACGCCGACCTCGCCAAGAAGATCAACTCGGCGGTGTTCCCCGGCCAGCAGGGCGGCCCGCTGGAGCACGTGATCGCGGGCAAGGCCGTGGCGTTCAAGCACGCCGCGTCCCCCGAGTTCACCGACCGCCAGCGCCGCACCCTGGAGGGCGCGCGCACCCTCGCGGAGCGTCTCAACCAGGCCGACATGGCCGAGGTCGAGCGCCTGGCCACCGAGCACCGGCCGAAGCTGATCGTGGCCGGCTGGTCCGCGTACCCGCGCCAGCTGGACTTCGCCGAGTTCCGCCGGATCGCCGACTCGGTCGACGCCTACCTGATGGTCGAC
>NZ_JBQGCX010001053.1:0-2692 GCF_052038725.1 Actinosynnema sp. | reverse complement strand
TGACGACGGCGACGGTCTGAGCGCGGGCGGGTGGCGGTCGTCCGTCGCGGGCGGTCGACACCCGAGTGTGATCAGGCTGGAGCGGCGGAAGCGCTGGAGCGGCAGTAGGTTCGTGGGGGGCGCGCACGTCCAGGGGGAGGTGCGCGCCCCTTCGCGTGCCCGGAGGGCTCTGCGCACGACCAGCGGGGGTCTCGGGGTCAGTCCGGGACGCTCAGGCCCGACACCACCAGTGACACCACCGCGCTGAAGGCCACGTCGATGGTCGGGGCCTTCCAGTCGGCGGCGTAGATCGGGTCGTGGAAGCGGTTGGTCGCGTCGAAGACCGCCCGCGCCGCCACCCTGGAGTCGCGCGGGGCGAAGTCGCCCGCCTCGATGCCGTCGGCGATGATCTTCTCCAGGTCGTTCTCCAGCTCGGTCACGTGGTCGTCGACCACCGCGAGGTTCTCCCGCATCAGGGTGGCGAAGGTGTCGAACAGCTCGGGGTCCTCGCGGACCTTCTGGCGCTTGATCTCGAACAGCGTCGAGAGCCAGTCGCGCAGCCGCTGCTCGGCAGGCGCGTCGGTGTGGGCGACGTCGGCCAGCCCCTCGTGCCAGCGCTCCAACCACCGCCGCGCCACGGCCTCGCGCAAGGCGGCCTTGGTCGGGAAGTGGCGGTACACGCTGCCGTGGCTCACGCCCAGCGCCCTGGCCACGTCCACCACGGTCGCCTTGGCCGGACCGTAGCGCCGCAGCACGTCCTCGGTGGTGCCGAGGATCAACTCCGCGGTCAACGCGCCTTCCGCCACACCAGCCTCCTCCTGAGCACGGGCCCGTCCGTGGAACCATGCCCCGCCGCACCTGGCTCCACCAAACCAGACGCACGCGACCGCGACGGAGCCGCGCCTGGCCGGACGCGGCACACCGGCGGCTGGTGCGGCCCAGGCCGGGGCCCTCAGCACCAGGACCTTGGCACCCGCGGCCGGAATTTGAGCAACACCGCGGGCGGGTGGGTGATGCCTGGGGAACTCGGCACGGCGGGTGGCAGCGGCTTTGGCATCGGTTCCGGGGGGGCGGCGCGAGGGCCGCTTGCGAGTGAAAAGCCGTGTGGGCGCTCACCGGGTAGAACGCCGCACAGCACCGCAAGACGAGATACGGCGGCTGCGGCAGGCGGGATGCCGCAGCGCGTGGGGTGCTGCGGTGGTTGAGGTACTGCGTTGGGTGGGGTTTCAGCGGAGTTGGGGGTTCAGGCCGTGGAGGCGGCTTGGCGGATCGACGCCATCACGGCCTCCGCGATCACCGGGTGCAGGTAGGACGCGCCGCCGTCCAGGAGGTGGGCGGCGCCTGCGGGGAGGGCTTCCGCCATGCGCCGGGTTCCGGCTACCGGGGTGAGGCTGTCCTTCTTGCTGTGCCACAGCTCGACCGGCTGGCGGATGGCCGCCAGGGGGAACGACCACTCGCGGAAGACCAGGAGGAGGTCGGCCCTCGTCGCTTCGACGTCGTGCATCCCCTCCTTCATGGACTGGACCAACGCGGTGAAGTCGCCCTCCCGCGTGATGGAGCTGAACGCGGGGTGAACGCGGAGCTTGCGGATGTGCGCCTCCGGCTGTTCGAGCGACCGCCGCGTCGCCGAGATCCAGCCGCGGAACAGGCCGGGCGCGCGCTTCGCCATGATCCGCAGCAGCCGCAGGGAGATGGGCAGGCCCGATCGCAGGAGCGCGCTGTGCAGCGGCCCGTTGCCCGAGATCAGCAGGACCTTGTCGACCCGGTCCGGCAGGTGGTGGGCCGTGGCCAGGGCGTGCGAGTCCCCGCCGTGCTCCCCCACCACCGAGAACCTGGTGAGACCCAGGTGATCGGCCAGGTGGGCGGCGGCCTCGGCGTGGCGCCGGAGGGAGGGTTCGGGGACCGGGCTGGACGCGCCGAGCCCTGCGCGGTCCACCGCGATCCACCGAACCCCACCCTCACGAGCCGCGGCGTCGTACAGAGCCCCCAACGCGCTGGAGGACGTGTACGACGGCGTGTAAACGCACGGGACCCCTTCCGGATCACCGAACTCGCGATACCCGAGCCGACCTCCGCCCGGCAAGAGGATCGACTGGGCCTCACCGATTTCCGCAGCCATACTGCAATCGTGCTCCGAAACGGCGGGTACCCGACGCGGGGGCACACAAGATCAACAGTCGCCCCCTCCGCGGACAGGGCCACCCGATGACACCGAAGACCGCAGCCACCCGGATTTGCCGCCGAGCAAGCAGAGGACTGCGGCGTGAGACAGGAGGCACCCGCCTCGAACCGGACTGGCCAGATGAGGCAGACGAGGCAGACGAGGCAGACGAGTGGAGCAGGCCGGGCTGGCCCGGTGGATCAGACGGGGTGGGCAGAGACGGACGGGCGGACCCAGGGCGTGTCCTGCGGATCTTCACCTCAGGTGGAGGACGATGCAGGCGAGGATGATCTCGGCACGATGGGTAGGCGGCTCGTTGGCCCGCCGCTGGTCGAGCCCTGGGCCTTGCGGTGGGCGATCCGGTCGACACGTTCCCGGATGGTGGCCTCGATCCGCCGCTGCCGTAACGCGGTGCGGGCGCCCGGATGGGTGTAGGCCTTGTCTGTGATCACCCACCCCACCCGCACCCGCCGCCCGTCCACGTCGATGTCGTGGATGTTGTCGAGCAACGGCTGCGGTTGCGGGTTGTCGCCGGCCTGGCCGGGCGTGAGG
>NZ_JBQGCX010001052.1:0-1520 GCF_052038725.1 Actinosynnema sp. | reverse complement strand
ACCGCTACCGCGTCGACCCCGACGGCACCACTACTCCGCTGGACTGACCCCTGCCACCGGTGGTTGAGCCTGCCGAAACCACGGCGCGGGTTTCGACAAGCTCAACCGCCGACCCGCGCGACCGGCGAGGCTCAACCGCCGACCCGCGCGACCGCTCAACCGCCGGCCCGCGCGACCGGCGAGGCTCACCCGCCGGCGTCCCCGATCACGCCGGCGGCCCGGGCGACCTCCGCGTACGCCTCGGCCAGCGACGTCACGGTCTCGTGGGCGTTGAGTCCGCTCGGGTTGGGCACGACCCACACCTGGCTCTCGCCCCAGTCCTCGGGCTGCCGCCCGGCCCTCGCCCTGGGCAGGGCGAACGCCGTCCGATACGCCGTGATGCCGGCGACGGCGACCCCCCGCGGGCGCCGCTGCGCCACCAGCGCGCGCAGCGCCTCCCCACCCTCGCGCAGCTCGTCGGCCGACAGCTCCGCCGCGCGCGCCGTGGCCCGGCGGGCCAGGTTGGTGATCCCGATCCCGCGCCCGCGCAGCCGGGAGCGGTCCGCGTCGTCCATGCCGGCGGCCGGGTCGATCGGCTCCTCGATCACCCCTCCGCGCAGCAGCGCCGGATAGAACCGGTTGCCCGGGTGCGCGAAGTGGGTGGAGGTCGCCGCCGTCCACAGCCCCGGGTTGATCCCCACGAAGAGCAGCCGCAGCGGCGGATCGCCGCGCCCGGGCAGCAGATCCGGCACCTCCGCGTCGCGGAACGCCTCCAGCTGCTCACGGGTGAAGCTGCGTCTCTCGGCCACCGCTCGAGCCTCCCACACGGCCCCGCCGTTCCACCTCCTCCGCGCACCCGCTCGCACCACCCATGACAGATGTCATGCCCGACCCGTGACAGACCCCCGCCACCCGATGACACAGCGCACTGACCACGACCCCCGCGGCGGTGCAGGCTGGAGCCATGACCACGAACACCACGCCCCACGACACTCCCGCACCAGCCGCGGGCACGCCGGGCGCCCCGCTCCCCGAGGGCGACCACGCGATCTCGGTGCGCGGCCTCGTGCGCCGCTACGGCAAGGGCGCCACCAGCTTCGAGGCGGTGCGCGGCCTCGACCTCGACGTCGCCCGCGGCACCGTCACCGCCCTCCTCGGCACCAACGGCGCCGGCAAGACCTCGACCCTCGAGGTGATCGAGGGCCTCGCCGCCGCCACCGAGGGCAGCGTCCGCGTGCTCGGCCTCGACCCGATCGCCGACCGCGGCCGGGTGCGCAGCCGCACCGGCGTCCTGCTGCAGTCGAGCGGCTTCTCCGGCGACCTCACCGTCACCGAGACCGCGCAGATGTGGCACTCGACGCTCAGCGCGCCGCGTCCGGTCGAGGAGGCCCTCGAGATGCTCGACCTGCGCGCCCGCGCCCAGGTCAAGGTCAGCGCGCTCTCCGGCGGCGAGCGCCGCCGTCTCGACCTCGCCTGCACCCTGATGGGCCGCCCCGAGCTCGTGCTCCTCGACGAGCCCACCACCGGCCTCGACCCCGAGA
>NZ_JBQGCX010001051.1:0-2687 GCF_052038725.1 Actinosynnema sp. | reverse complement strand
CCGCGTCGTCATGACGCGGGCCCCTTCCCTCGCCCACCTCCAACCAGAATCTCAGCGCCCGACCTGCGGACGTGCCAGGTTGCGCGGCAGGTCGGGGCGGCCGAACACGAACCCCTGCCCGTAACCGCCCCCCGCCCTGCGCAGCCACTCCGCCTGCTCGGGCGTCTCGATGCCCTCCGCGACGGTCACCGCGCCCAGCACGTCCGCCAGGTCGATGATGCAGCGCACCACTCCCGCCGTGCGGCCGGTGTCGCCGAGGGCCCAGGTGAACGACTTGTCGATCTTCACCACGTCGAACGGGTAGCGGTGCAGGTAGCTCAGGGACGAGTAGCCGGTGCCGAAGTCGTCCAGGGCCACCCGCACCCCCGTCTCCCGCACCGCCATCAGCGCGCGCATCGCGGCCTCGTCCGCCCACACCGACTCGGTCACCTCGATGGTCAGCGCCGACGCCTGCAGGCCCGACACGTCCAAAGACTTCGCCAGCGCGGCCAGGAAACCGGGTGCGGACAGCTGCCTGGTGGACACGTTGACCGTGACGCCCAGCTCGCGCCCGGCCGCGCGCCAACCTGCGGCCTGCGTGCACGCCGAGGTGAGCACGCTGGACCCCAGCGGCACGATCAGGCCGGTCTGCTCGGCAAGGCCGATGAACTCGCCGGGCCCGAGCAGTCCCCGCCCCGGCCGCTCCCAGCGGACCAGGGCCTCCGCGCCGGAGATCGCCGTCGTGGCCAGGTCCACGATGGGCTGGTAGTGCAGGACGAGCTGGTCGGTGCCGATCGCGGCGCGCAGGTCGAGCTTGTCGCGCTGGCGGGCCAGCGCCTGCTCGCCCATCTCCCTGCGGAAGCAGCGGGCGCGCGCGCCGCCCTCGCGCTTGGCCACGTACATCGCGGTGTCGGCGTCGCGCAGCAGCTCCGCGGTGCCGACCACCCCCGCAGCCGCCGAGGACACCGCGACGCCGATGCTGGCCTGCATCCGCACGTCGTACCCCAGGTCCGACCAGGGCTTCTCCAGCTCCGCCAGCACGGCCTTCGCGAGCTGGCCGCAGGCCTGCTCGTCCAAGCCCGGCGCCAGCACCGCGAACTCGTCGCCGCCCAGGCGCGCGGCGACCGCGTCCGGTTCGACGGCGGCGCGGATGCGGCGGGAGGCGGCCACCAGGTACTGGTCGCCCGCGTCGTGGCCCTCGGTGTCGTTGACCTCCTTGAATTGGTCGAGGTCGAGCACGAGCAGGCCGCCGTCGCCCGCGCGCAGCGCGCGGTCCAGCAGGTGCAGGAAGTGCGAGCGGCTGGTCAGGCCGGTGAGGACGTCGCGCTCGGAGCGGTGCCGCAGCTCGTCCTCCAGGCGGCGGCGGACGCTGATGTCCACGGCGGCCACCAGGGTGCGGTCCTCGTCGCCCGCCTGCTCGACGCGCACCGGGTGCAGCGCGAGGACGCGGTCGCGGTCGGCGACCCAGACCTCCACGGGCTCGGCGTCGGCGTCGCGGCAACCCCTCTCGCACACCGCGATGTTGGGGCCGTGCGGGCAGGGCACCGCGGCCCCGTTCTGGCCCGCCCAGTCCAGCAGGAACTGGGCGCGCTCGTTGTGCAGCACGGGCGCGCCGCCGGAGTCGAGCAGCACCAGGCCGACCGGGCTGGCCTGCAGGACGGCGGTGGCGGTGGCGCGGGCGTGCTCGGCGCCGCGCTGGGCCGACTCGGCGCGCAGCACCGCGCGGGCCGCCTCGTGCAGCGCGGCGGCGGCGACGGCCATGCCCGCCAGCGGCATCAGCAGGGTCGGCAGCAGCTCCGGGCGGATCACGCCCCAGCCCCAGAGCAGCGACGCGGCCAGGCCGGTGAGGTAGCTGCCGACGAGCACGGCGGACTTGGACCAGAACCCGGCGTCCTCGGGGTAGAGGGCGCGGCGGACCGTGGCGCCGATGACGAAGCCCACGACGACCTGCGGGTCGGGCAGCAGGAGCAGCGAGGCGAACGCGACCACGCCCTCCAGCGGCGGGATCCACCACGCGTCGCGGGGCACCCGCAGCCAGCACGCGAGGACACCGGCGACCAGCGCGGCCACCCCGATCGGGAGCGGCCCCTCACCGGTCGCGACGAGGCTGCCGATCGTGAGGACCCCGCTGAGCCAGGCGAAGACGGTGGTCAGCACCCTGATCCGGTGCAGCGTCCTGCGACCGGTGCGGTGCGCCGAGCCCGAGGCGGGAGGCACGTCCGCGGCCACGGGAACGGGTGGACGTTTCACGCGAGCTTCCCCCAAGCCACGGCTCGTAGACCGAGTGCTCTCACATGCGGCGAAGTTGGCACTATCTGATCCTCGCACGGGCGCGACAACCGCCATCCGGGTGAGTCGACTGGCCCGGTCGGTCCGATTTCCGTCCACTGTGGACTTGGCGAGGCCGTCAACCGGGGGTTCGGGCTTTTGCATCGTTGTAAGGGGGGACGCGGGCCGAGGCGTGGGGTTCGTTCGTCCACTGTGGACTTTTTGGCGGTTTTCACCTGCGGAAACACGAACTCCACCCGCGCTTTCGTGACAGAGTGTGCCCGCCGGGGGTAACGGTGTGATGGTCGGAGCGCCCAACCGGTCGGCGGCCAGGACGGTGACCCGCGGAGGCCGGACGAGGCGACGACGGGGCACCCAGGCCGACGAAGCCCCCGTCGACAGCACCGGGTGAGCAGGGCACTGCCGCTGGAACAGGACGG
>NZ_JBQGCX010001050.1:0-9609 GCF_052038725.1 Actinosynnema sp. | reverse complement strand
CAACTGCGTTGAGGTCGCGCACGACCGGGGCTCCGCCCTGTTCCGCGACAGCAAGGCCCCCGAGTCCGGCCGGTTGACGTTCACCACCGACGAGTTCCAGCGGTTCCGCACCGCCGCCGCCGAGGGGCGGTTCGACCGCTGAGCGTTCGGGGCCGGGTCCCGTGCCCGGCCCCGAACGTCGCGGGGCCGACCTCAGTCCCGCTCGATCGTGACCTTCTCGATCACCACGTCGTCCACCGGCCGGTCCTGCGGCCCGGTCTCGGTGAGCGAGATCCGGTCCACGACGCCGCGCGACGCGCTGTCCGCGACCTCGCCGAAGATCGTGTGCTTGAAGTTCAGCCACGACGTCGCGTTGACCGTCACGAAGAACTGCGACCCGTTCGTGCCCGGCCCGGCGTTGGCCATGGCCAGCAGGTAGGGCTTGTTGAACGACAGGTCCGGGTGGAACTCGTCCTCGAACGTGTAGCCGGGGCCACCCGTCCCGGTGCCCAGCGGGTCGCCGCCCTGGATCATGAAGCCGGAGATGACGCGGTGGAACACCGTGCCGTCGTACAGCGGCGCTGTTGTCCTCTCACCGGTCCTCGGGTCCGCGTACTCGCGCCTGCCCTCGGCCAGCTCCACGAAGTTCGCCACCGTCTGCGGGGCGTGCTGGGGGAACAGCTTGATCCGGATGTCCCCCGCCGAGGTGCGCAGAGTGGCGAACACGTCGCGGCCGGTGATCACGTTGTTGCTTTCCGTCATCGCGTCATCGTGTCACCACCGCCGGGGCGCCCGACCGCACCACCCCCCTGATCTTCCACCCGAACGGGAATGGCGAAGGCGCTCCGCCCGGTCGGGACGTTCTGTGAGAGCGCTCCCGCGAACGCCCGAAGTGTTCCGCCGCCCAGGGGCTGGCGCTGTCCGGCGGACAACGGCCAGGTTCGGAAGCGACCTGAGCCGGTTCACCGACGAACCCCCTGGGGGCACCATGCCGCGTCCGCTCCTCGCCGCACTCCTGGCGCTCGGCACCGCCCTCGCGGGCACAGCCGCGCTGGACCCGCCGACAGCCGAAGCCGCGACCGGCACCGTCGTCGACGGCAACACCCGCTTCCAGGTGCTCAGCCCCACCCTCATCCGCCTCGAGCACGCGGGCGACGGCGCGTTCACCGACGCGACCACGTTCAACGCCCTGAACCGGGACTTCCCGACCCCGCCGTACACGACGACCGTCTCCGGCGAGTACCGCGAGATCCGCACCTCGGCCCTGACCCTGCGCTACAAGCGCGGCAGCGGCCCGTTCACCTCCGCCAACACCACCGTCCAGACCTCGGTGGGCACGGGCGCGCCCGCCTTCCCGTCCCACTGCGCGTTCAACACGGCCTGCGAGGCGGAGAACGGGCTTTTCGGCGGCACCGCCTCGGCCGCCTACGACCACGTCGGCCACTCCGGCTCCGGGTTCCTCGCGGGCTTCACCGGCGCGGGCGCGAGCCTGACCCACCGGGTCTCCGGCGTCCCTGGCGCCGGGACCTACGAGCTGTCCGTCCGCTACGCCAACGCGGTCGGCGGCGACGGCCAGCAGGTCACCCGCACCCTCGCGACCTCGGTCGACGGCGTCCCCGGCCCGGCGCTGACGCTCCCGGTCACCGGCTCCTGGGACACCTGGTCCACCGCGTCGGTCCGGATCACCGTCGGCGCGGGCTCCCGCACCCTGCGCCTCGCGCAGGAGGGCGGCGCCACCGGCAACGTCAACCTGGACACCGTCGCCCTCACCCCGGTCGGCGCCGCGCACCCCGCCGCCGACACCACCCTGCTCACCACCGCCTACGGCGCGGGCCCGAAGAGCGCCCTGGGCGGCTGGGCCAGGTCGCTGGACAACCCGAGGGCCGTGCCCGTCCCGCTGAACCCCGGCGTCCTCAACCGGGGCGGCTGGTACCTGCTCGACGACACCCGCACCCCGCTGTCCACCGGGCCCCGCCCGAGCCACGGCGACCAGCCCTACCAGGACGGCTACCTGTTCGGGTACGGCAAGGACCACAAGCGCGCCCTCGGCGACCTCAACGCGCTGACCGGCCACTCCGCGCTGCTGCCGCGCTCCGCCTACGGCGTCTGGTACTCCCGGTACCACGCCTACTCGGACGCGGACTACCGCAACACCCTGCTGCCCGCGTTCCGCGCGAACTTCGCCCCGATCGACTGGCTCGTGGTCGACACCGACTGGAAGTCCCCGGCCAAGTGGGACGGCTGGAACTGGGACCGGAACCTCTTCCCCGACCCCGACGGCTTCCTCGAGTGGACCGAGCAGCAGGGGCTCGACGTCTCCCTCAACACGCACCCGGCGATCGAGAGCGACGACCCGGCCTTCGCCGAGGCGAACCGCGTCGCGGGCGGGCTCGAGCACGAGGGCGGCACCCGCTACACCTGGGACTGGTCCAACCCCGCCCACCTGCGCTCCTACTTCGGCCTGCACGAGCCGTTCGAGCGGCAGGGCGTGCGCGCCTGGTGGCTCGACTACTGCACCGGCTGCGGCGCGGCCAGGGCGTCCGACCAGGGCTACGCCGCCGACAACCTGATCAACCAGGAGTACGCGCGGGACGCTGAGGCGCGCGGCCTGCGCGGCTTCGCGTTCTCCCGGATCGGCGGCGCCGAGCAGGGCGGCATCCAGTCCAACTACGCGCTCGGCCCCTGGTCGGAGCGCCGCAACACGATGCACTTCACCGGCGACACCCCCGGAACCTGGGAGCTGCTCGCGTTCGCCGCGCGCTTCACCCCGGACGCCGCGGCGGCGGGCCTGTCCAACACCAGCCACGACATCGGCAGCTTCCACGGCAAGCACCTGGCCGACGACCTGTACGCGCGCTGGGTGCAGCTCGGCGCGTTCCAGCCGATCGACCGGCTGCACTCCGACCACGGCGACCGGCTCCCGTGGGACTACACCGGCGCCGCCGCCGAGGCGGGCCTGAAGTTCCTGCGGCTGCGCGAGGCGCTCATCCCGCACACCTACTCGCTGGCCAGGCAGGCGGCGAGGACCGGGGTGCCGATCACCCGGCCGATGTACCTGAACTACCCGGACCACGAGGACGCCTACAACCACCCCGCCCAGTACCTGTTCGGCGACGACGTCCTCGTCGCCCCCATCACCACGCCCGACAACGCTTCCGGCACCGGCTCCGTCGACGCCTGGATCCCGCCGGGCACCTGGACCGACTACTTCACCGGCGCCCGGCACACCGGCCCCGCGAAGGTCACCCTGACCGCGCCGACCACCGAGATGCCCGTCCTCGTCCGGTCCGGCGGCATCCTCACCACCCGCACCGACTACGTCCACAACCAGGGCGAGTCCCCGCTGACCCGGCTCACCCTGACCATCGGCTCCGGCGGCGACGGCTCCACCTCGCTGTACGAGGACGAGGGCGAGGGCCTGGGCCACCGCTCCGGCGCGTCCGCCACCACCGCCCTGACCTGGCGCGACGCCACCCGCACGCTGACCGTGGGCGCGCGCTCGGGCAACTACCCCGGCGCGGTGGGCAGCCGGTCGTACACGCTCCGGCTGGCGGGCGCGACCGCCCCCACGTCCGTCGCGGTCGACGGCGTCCGCCTGCCCGAGACGGCCTGGTCGTTCAACGCCAACACCCGCACCACCACCGTCACCACCCCGGCGCTGACCACCACCTCGGCGCACACCGTGGCGCTGTCCGGCTCGGCCGCGGGCAACCCGACCGCGGGCCGGGTGACCGGACCGGACGGCCGCTGCCTGTCCGCCCAGCCCGCCGGGCTCGCCGCCTGCGACGGGTCCGCCGCGCAGCAGGTCAGCGCGCCGACCGGCGGGACCGTCCGCGCGCTCGGCCGGTGCCTCGGCACGACCGGGACGTTCGTGACCTGCGACGGCTCCACCGGGCAGACCTGGGTGCTGCGCACCACCGGCGAGCTGGCCAACCGCGCCACCGGCGCCTGCCTGGACGCCACCGGAAACCGGCTCTCCGCGTGCTCCGGCGTGGCCTGGCGCTTCCCGCCCGGCGCGCTCACCGGGCCGGGCGCCCGGTGCGCGGACGTCGCGAACGCCGACCCGGCCTCCGGCGCCGCCGTGCAGCTGTGGGAGTGCAACGGCAGCGACGCGCAGCGCTGGCACGCCCCCGCCGACCGGACCGTGCGGGCGCTCGGCAAGTGCCTGGACGTGCGGCACGGGGCCACCGCCGACGGCACGCAGGTGCAGCTGTGGGACTGCAACGGGACCGGGTCGCAGCTCTGGGAGACCCAGGCGGACGGCGCCCTGCGCAACCCGGCGTCGGGCCGCTGCCTGGACGGCTCCGACCAGGCCCAACTGCGGATCAGGACCTGCGCGGGGACGGCCGCGCAGCAGTTCCGGCTGGACGCCTGAGGGGGCTTGGACGGGGGGTGACGGGTTCGGCCCCCACGCCCGCCCGAGCACCCCGCCGGGGGAGTGACAGCCCCGCGAGGCCCCGACGCCTGTGCCGGTCGGCGCGCACCTGGCGCGCCGACCGGCACAGCGGATGGGCGCCCCGGTGGGTGTCGCTGCGCGTGGCGGCCGAGGGGCCCGGCGGGCCCCTCGCGCAGACCACCACTCGGGCCTACCGCATCGGGTGAGAGGTCAGGGGGACGTCGCCCGGCGGCGTCCCCCACCCGGCCCGGCCCACCGGCCAGGCCCGCTCCGCTAGCCCCAGCCCAGCTCGTGCAGCGTCGCGTCGTCGATGCCGAAGTGGTGCGCGATCTCGTGCACCACGGTGACGGCGACCTCCTCCACCACGTGGTCCTCGTCCTCGCACACGTCGAGCAGCGCCTCGCGGTAGATCGTGATCCGGTCCGGCAGCACCCCGCCGTACTCGCTGGTCCGCTCGGTCAGCGCCACCCCGTGGTACAGCCCCAGCAGCGTCGGCTCGTCCGGGTTCCGGTCCTCGACCAGCACCACCACGTTGTCCATCGCCGAGGCGAACTGCGGCGGGATCTCGTCCAGCGCCTCGGCCACCAGCTCCTCGAACCGCTGGCGGGTCATCTCCACCGGCACCGGGTCACCCGCCCTCCTCCTCGTTCTCCTTGCTCGACGGCGGGGTGGACGAGGACGGCGCGGGCGACGACGGCGCGGACGACTCGCTCGCCGGGGCCTCGGAGTGCATCGGCGCGCCGGTCGCCTCGGCCTGCTGCACCGCAGAGGTCTGCGGCGGGTTCGACGGCGTCAGCGGCGGGGCGTCCGGGTTGTGCACGCTGCCCGTCCACGCGGTCAGCAGCGTGCCGTTCGGCAGCGCGCCCACCTTGCAGTTCGCCAGCTTCGACCCGGCGTCCCAGCTCTCCTGCGCGCGGTAGTCCCAGGTGACCAGCAGGCCGCGCTCCTTGATCACCTTGCCGCCGCTGTACTCGTTGGCGATCGCGTCGCACTTCTCGGTCATGACGGCTTCCTGCTCGTCCTCGGTCGGGAACCGCGTGTTCCCCGCACCGAGGTCGACCACGCCGATGATCTCGAACGTGTGCGGCTCCTCGCAGCTCACCGGGTCGCCGATCGAGTTGTCCTGGATGCCCAGGCACACGCCGGGGTCGTGCACGTCCGACTGGTCCTGGGTGCGCGCCGACCCGTACGCGGGCAGCAGCCTCCCGGACGGCGCGGCCACCTGCAGGCCGCAGCGCAGCGTCCGCTTGCCCGCCGCCCAGCGCTTCTCACCGGGGTTCAGCGGGCCGACCGTGTACTTGCCGAACGGGTCCAGCTTGTTCGACAGGTACTTGAGCGACTCGGAGGCGCAGTGGTCCGCGTTGATCGTCTGCCAGGTCGCGGCGTCCGGGAACGGCGCCTGGGGCCCGTACTCCGACGAGATGTCCACCACACCGCTGACCTCGAACAGGTGAGAGGCCGAGCACTCGACCTTGCCGATGTCCGCGAGGTCGTCACGGGCCCAGTTCAGGCAATCACCCGCCTGAGCTGCTTCGAAGGGGTCGATTCGCTCGGGTGGGGTAACCCCGCCGAGTGGCCCCGAGCTGAACGGGAGTGTTGTGAACGAGCTCAGTCCGAGCAGGAGGAGCGCGCCGACGAACGCGCCGACGAGAACCACGTGGTCACTCCGGCGAAACCAACCCGCGCGCGCAGACATCTACTCCATGATGCCTGCAAGGAGCCTGGGGGCTACCGGCCGGGTGGACTGTGTCTCTATTAGGACACTCGTCACCTGTTCGGCGGCCATCCTGGGTAGCGTCCCCGCCGGGAGTGGCTGATGACTGAGAACGACGGAACCAAGAACGCACCGAACTCCGGGACCGGCGGCAACCCGCCGCCTCCCGCCGCGCCGCAGGGGCCGCCGCCCCCGGTGCTGCCCAAGGCACCGGGGACGCCGCCGAGCGCCGGACCGGGAACGCCCCCTCCGGGTTTCCCGCCGCCCGCGCCTCCGGGCCCCGGCGCGGTGCCGCCGGGGACGCCGCCGCGCGGGCAGATCCGCAACCAGGTCGCGGGCGTGACCCAGCCCCGGCCGCCGTCGCTGGCCGAGCAGCGCGCGCGTGAGCACGCCCTGCGTGAGCAGGAGGAGCAGCGGCTCGCCTACGAGGCCGAGCAGGCGCGCAAGCAGAAGCTCCGCAAGCGCTTGCTCATCGGCGGTGGCGTCGGCGTGGGCGTCGTCGCCCTCGTCGCCATCTGGTACGCCGCGTCGACCCCGGACGAGGTCGAGGCGCAGTGCACCGCGGACGGCGTCGTCGTCGACGACAAGTACTGTAGCGAATCGTACGCGACGAGTAACGGCGGGCACGTCAGCGGCGGTTTCATCTACATCGGTGGCAGCTCCTACCGGTACCACTACGGTGGCGCCAGCACCCCGGTCGGCCAGAAGGTCAGCGGGGGCAGCTACACCATGCCGGACAACTCGAAGGTCACCACCAAGTCGGGCTCCACCGTGCAGCGCGGCGGGTTCGGCGTGGTCGACGGCGGCAAGAGCAGCGGCGGCACCAAGAGCGGAGGAAGCTGAGTGCGACGGGAGTTGTCCGTCCCCCGGCCGAACTGGCAGCGCACGGTGTCCGACCAGGGCCTGGTCTTCGGGGCGCCCGCGTCGCGCGTCGACGGCACGCCCCGGCCGTACTGGGACGAGTCGGTGCACTACGCCTTCGACATGAGCGACGTGCTGTCGATGGAGGCGGACGTCGAGCTGCTGCACAGCATGTGCCTGGAGGCCGTCGACAACGTGGTGCTCACCGAGCGCTACCGCGACTTCGGCATCCAGGAGTGGGTGTGGCCCGCCATCGCCGAGTCGTGGAAGCGGCGCGACCCGCACCTGTACGGCCGGTTCGACCTGCGCTACGACGGGCGCGGTCCGGCGAAGATGCTGGAGTACAACGCCGACACGCCCACGTCGCTGCTGGAGGCGTCGGTCATCCAGTGGAACTGGAAGACCGACGTGCACCCGGACGACGACCAGTGGAACTCCATCCACGAGAAGCTCGTCGAGCGGTGGGCCGAGATCGGCGGCAACCTGCCGTCGGCCGAGCTGCACTTCACCTGGTCGGGCGGCGACGCCTCCGGTGAGGACCACGTGACCGTGGCGTACCTCCAGGAGACCGCGGCCGAGGCGGGCATGAACACGGTCGGCCTGGCCATCGAGGAGATCGGCTGGGACCCGCTGCTCAAGCGGTTCGTCGACCTCGAAGAGGCCACGATGAACACGGTCGTGAAGCTCTACCCGTGGGAGTGGATGACCGACGACCAGTTCGGCAGGCACGCGGTGGAGAGCCTGCCCGCGACCCTGTGGGTGGAGCCGCTCTGGAAGATGCTGCTGTCCAACAAGGCGCTGCTCGCGGTGATGTGGGAGATGTACCCCGGTCACCCGAACCTGCTGCCCGCCTACCTCGACGACCCCGGCCTGCTCACCGAGTACGTGCGCAAGCCCCGACTGGGCAGGGAGGGCGCGAACATCCAGATCGTCGCGCCCGGCTACGAGACCCAGACCGGCGGCGTGTACGGCAAGGAGGGGTTCGTCTACCAGCTGTTCGACCCGCTGCCCGACTTCGACGGGTACCGACCCGTGCTGGGCGCGTGGGTGGTCGGCGACCAGGCCGCGGGCCTCGGCATCCGCGAGTCGGTCGGACTGGTGACGGACGACGGGGCGGCGTTCGTGCCGCATCGGATTGTCGAGTGAAACGGGAGAGCCAAAAGTGACCACCAACCTCGCGCTGGACCCAGGGTTCGGTTCCGCGCTCGTGCAGGGCCTGGGCGCGATCGCCCTGTACGCGATCGTGGGCCTGATCCTGATGGTCGTGGGCTTCTACGCCATCGACTGGACCACGCCGGGCAAGCTCAGCACCCTGGTCCGCACGGGCGCGCCCAACGCGGTGATCGTCACGGCGGCCGGCCTGGTGAGCATGGCGTTCATCGTGGTCATCGCCATCTACAACGCGGGTGGCAAGCTCGCGGAGGGCCTGCTCACCGGCCTGATCTACGGCCTGGCCGGGATCATCGTGCAGGTGATCGCGGTCCGCCTGCTGGAGTGGGTGACCCGCCTGGAGATCGGCAGCATGATCGAGTCCGACCGCTTCGCCCCGGCCTCGGTCGTGGTGGCGGCGGCGCACGTGGCCCTGGGCCTGGTGGTGGCGGTGGCGATCTTCTGACCCCCTCGGGGGTGCGCGTTCGGGGTGGTGCGTCTGGGAGGCGCACCACCCTTTCGTGTGACGGGAAGAGCTTGGGGATCGCGTGGGGGTTTTGCTAAGCTGATGGCGCGGACCCGCCCCCATGCTCTTGGGGAAAGCGGGTCCAGCTTTATTTCCAGACCTTTACAACTCTTTGGGCGTGCTGCCGGTAGTGCTGTTGCCGCCGAGCAGGTTCGGGTACCACTCCCAGGCTGCTTCCTTGCTCGGTGTTCGCAGCACGTGCTGGTACGCCGCGTAGGCGATGAGGTCGGCCACCTGTACCCACTGGTTGAGGTACGAGCCCTGGAAGTTCGGGTCGTCGATGATCCGACGGGTCTTCAGGTCCAGCGCTCGGTGCGCGGGCCGGTAGAACGGGGCGGTGCCATCGCCGTCCATGTACACGATTCCGAATTCATCAGCCGAGCAGAGCCGCTGGTCGATCTCGCGCACCAGGTCCGCGTACACGGCCGCTTTCGCCGCTGCGTACCTGCTTCCCACACGCCGGTACACGGCACCCGTGGACGTGTCGGGCATCGTGCCGACGGCCGTCAGCGCGGCGACCATCGCCGCAGTTCGCGCCGACTTGTTCCGATCCCACGGTGTGCCCGTCGGATTCCCCCTGCCGTTGGCGAAATCGCTGGCGTGCAGTTCGTAGTTGGTGGGAACGCCGGTCGAGTCGTGCAGCGCGTTCCTCCAGTCCAGCCAGCCGAGCAGAGCTGGTCTCCAGTCCTGCGCCAGCAGTTCCACCCAGCCGTAGACGACGAGTTTCGAGACCGCGGAACCCGAGTCGTCGATGTAGAACAATCGCACATCAGCCACGGGGTGGATACTAATTATCCGAGGTGCCCAAGAGGAAATACGATCAATTTATTAAGAATATTCCCCTGTTGTGGAATGGTGCTTGCCCTCGCCCCGCACTCGTCCCTTCGGCCCGGCCTGCGGTGCCCGACGCCCAGAGCGGCTACCCTTACCCCTCGTGATCGACCTCAAGGCACTGCGCGAGAACCCGGAAGCCGTTCGTGCGTC
>NZ_JBQGCX010001049.1:0-1973 GCF_052038725.1 Actinosynnema sp. | reverse complement strand
CCAGCCCCAGTTCGGGTCGTCGGTGATGTTCCGCCTGACCTCGTTGTACAGGTCCGCGCCCACCACCCGCTTGTTCGACGCGTACCGCCGCGCCATGAACAGCCAGTCCTCCTGCCACTGCGCCTCGGTGCGCGCGGTGTTCCACCGCTCGTTCCCGTCGACGCCGCAGCACCACCGGGAGGTCCCCGTGTGGTTGTTCAGGATCACCGCGAACCCGCGCGCGGTCAGCCGCTCCACCACCCGGTCGTACACGCCGAGCGGGGTCAGGCCGCGCAGCTCCGGGTTCGCGGGCAGGTCGGGGACGGGGGCGGTGTCGCGCACCATCTCGTTGGAGAACGGCAGGCGCACGCTGTTGAGCCCCAGCTCTGCGAAGCCGTCGATGACGCTCTCCAGCGGCGCCCGGTCGAGGCCGAGCGGCGTCTGGTGGGCGATCTCCCCGGCGTGGTGGTTCGCCGGGTCGGACTTGGGGCCGGAGCCCGTCCACGTGCCGCTGGCGCCGTGCCAGTTGCCGGACTTGAGCTTGAACCGGTTGCCGTCCGCGTCCACGACGTACCGGCCCCGCGTGCTCAGCGGGGCCTTCCAGTCGGTGAGCGCGGCGGCGGTCGGCGGGGGGGCGGCGGGGGCCGCGGCGGCGGGCAGGGCGCCCGTGAAGGTCGACGCGGCCAGCAGGATGACGAGTGCGATAGGTCCAGACCTCACGGTCGGACCGTAGCGCCGCGTGATCGGTCGTGGACAGGGCGCGGCCGGGATTGGTCCGGACAAGAACCGGCCTTCACCTCCCGGACGGCTGAGGTCCACCTCACACCCCACTACCGGAACGGGCCGGTCGGGGGACGAGGTTGGGCCACGAGTGGAGATCAACGCCGAGGTGAGCGACTGACAGGTGCTTTTTGGTAGCGGGATTGGTCCGTTAGGGGTTCAACCCTCCCCTGCTGAGAAGGGCTCAGGCATACTCCCTTCGGGTGATCGAGGTCCCCCGATCGCGTCGTCGCGATGCGAGTTCGACGCAGCTTGGGGAACGTCGGCCCCAGTGCACCGCACACCGGGCGCACCGCCCAACCGGCTCCAGCGAACCAACCGAGAAAAGGGACGCCCAGTGGCCCTCCACGAGCAGACCGCGGACACCGCTGTCTACGAAGCCGCCCTCCAGCGCCGGGGGGTCGACCCCACCAGGATGCACGAGCTGAAGGCGATCGCCCTGTCCACGCCGGAGGGCGCCCAGCGGCTCAAGACCGCGCTCAGCGTCCAGGCCGCGGGCGCCGAGGTGCTGGTGGCGCGGAGCCGCAAGATGCTCTTCGACCTGAGCGTGCCGGTGCAGGTGGGCGTCTCGATCTGCAACACCACCGACAGCGTGATCACCTGCCGCATCGGCGGGCGCGCGGTCGTGGAGACCACCACGAGCTTCCACATCCCCAGCTGGGGCGAGAAGACCTTCTACGACGTCCTGGCCTCCGCCACCGCCGCCGCGTACGGGCAGGCGTGGCGCAAGGAGGAGGTGTTCGAGGACTACGTGGACGTGCCCGTCGAGCCGGGCCGCGCGTGCTGGCTGGAGCGCGAGACGGTCATGCGCACCAGCATCGGCGCGGACTTCATCGTGGCCACCCCGCCGCTGCGCCCGTTCCGCCTGGTCGGCGACTACACCGGTCCCGGCACGGCGGGCGGGCACACCGACCGGGTGACCGTGCGCACCCGCGTGCTCGACCAGGCCATGCAGGCCGCCATCCGCGAGGCCGCCGCCGTGGGCACCCCCGGCGTGCGCGGCCTGCCGGACGGCACCGTCGAGCTGTTCGAGGGCCTGGCGACCCTGCTGGACGGCGAGCCGCCGACGACCCTGGGCGTGCTGGACAACCGGCGCTGACCACCGCGCCCCCGTTCGGTCGGGGAGAGCGGGGCGCGGGGTCCGGGAAGACGGCCCTGGACGAGCGGGAGGCCGGGCGCGGCGGGGGAGGACCCCCGTCGCGCCCGGCCTTCGG
>NZ_JBQGCX010001048.1:0-2410 GCF_052038725.1 Actinosynnema sp. | reverse complement strand
GGCCGCCTGGACCCGGTTCGCCAGGTCCAGGCGGGTCAGGATGGTGCTCACGTGCCCCTTGACGGTGCCCTCCACCAGGTTCAGCCTGCGCGCGATCTGGGCGTTGCTCAACCCGGCGCCCACCAGCGCCAGCACGTCCCGCTCGCGCGGGGTCAGCGCGTCGGCGCGGGCGCGCGCCTCGGCGGCCCGGCCGAGCGGCCTGGTGTCCAGCGCCGCCAGGACCCGCGCCGCGACGCGGGGCGCCAGGTACGCGCCGCCGCCCGCCACCGCGTGCACCCCGGCCAGCAGCTCGCGCGGGTCGCCGGACTTGAGCAGGAACCCCCTCGCGCCGCCGTCCAGGGCCCGCGCCACGTAGGCGTCGTCGCCGAACGTGGTCAGCACGGCCACCGCCACCCCCGGCGCGGTGCGCGCGAGCTCCTCGGCGGCGGCCAGCCCGTCGAGCCGGGGCATCCGGATGTCGAGCAGGGCCACGTCCGGGCGGTGCTCCAGGGCGAGCCGGACCGCCGCGCGCCCGTCGTCGGCCTCGGCGACCACGGTGATGGCGGGGTCGGTGGCGAGGACGGCCCGCACGCCCGCGCGGATCAGCGGTTCGTCGTCGGCCAGCAGCACCCTGATCACCGCGCCTCCCGGCCGGGCAGCGTGGCGGTGAGCCGGAACGCGCCGCCCGAGGTCGACACGTCGAGCGCGCCACCGGCCGACCGGACCCGCTCGGCGAGCGCGGCCAGCCCGGTGCCCGAGCCGGGGGCGCGGCGCCGGGTGGTGACCGGGTTGGCGACGGTCACCACCACGTCCTCGGCGGCGGTGACGGTGATCCCCACGGGTGCGCCGGGGGCGTGCTTGGCGGCGTTGGTCAGCGCCTCCCTGACCACCCGGTGCGCGGTGGCGGCGACGGCGGGCGGGAGCGGTCTCGGGCCGTGCCAGGTCAGGGTGACCGGGAGGCCCGCGGCCGAGGCGCGGTGGGCGAGGTCGGCGAGGTCGGCGTCCTGCGGGCGCAGGGGTGGTGGTTCGCCGTCGCGCAGCAGGGCGACCAGCCCGGCGAGGCGCTCGGTGGCCGCGCCCGCGCCCGCGCGCAGCTCCCCCACCGCTCCCCGGTGCCGCTCGGGCAGGTCGGCGGCGAGTTCGAGGGCGCCCGCGCGCAGCGCCAGCAGGCTCAGCTCGTGCCCGAGCAGGTCGTGCGCGTCGTGCGCGATCCGGGCCCGCTCGCGCAGGTGGACGCGCTCGGCGGCGGCGACGGCCAGCTCCGCCTGCTGCCGCGCGGACCGCCCGACCAGCCACGGCAGCAGCACGGCCAGCAGCGCGAGCAGTGGCGCGGTGGCCCAGGCGTGCGGCGCGGCCAGGCCCAGCGGGACGGTCTGCAGTAGCGACACCAGCAGCACCGCCCACGCGGGCCGCCCGCCGCTCTCCCGCCGCCCGACGACGAACGCGCACACCGCCACCACGACCAGCACAGCGCCGGTCCACGGCGGGACGCCGTCGCCCATCGCCAGCGCGGTCGCCTGGGCGGTGGTCGAGCACAGCGCCAGCAGGACGAGCGGTCGGCGGATCGGCACGCCCACGGACGCTACCCCGTCACCGGGCGGGCGAGGCGGACCAGGCGGGTGATCAGGACCGCGAGGTTCAGCGCGGCCGAGAGCGCGAGCCAGAGCACCAGGGCGGGCGAGTAGAAGGCGAGCTGGAACGCGGTGATGTCCCGCCCGCCGCCGACCAGCAGCCCGAGGAGCGCGGGCGCGAGCAGCAGGAGGGCCGCCGGGACGACTCGCGGGGCCAGCCGGACCACGACCTGCCAGGTCGTGCGGGGCCGCCACGGCCTGCGCAGGGCGAGGACCCCGAGGACGAGGCTGAGCGCGGTCAGCGCGCCCAGTGCCAGTTCCACCGCGGAGCGGGGGGACGACGGCTGCGCGTCGCGGCCCTCCAGGATCGCGGCGATGCCGTCCTCCAGCGCGCCGGTGCCCTCGTTCCCCAGCGCCACACCGGAGTTCGCGAGGACGACGACCCCGTGGCCGGAGTCCAGCAGGAGCTGACCGGCGCAGTGCGTGAACCAGATGCCGCCGTGCCGGGCCGCGCCGTCGCCGGTCTGCCAGCCGAGGCCGTAGGCGCTGCCGGGGAAGGCCGGGACCCGCGTGGCCGCGAGGGTGTCCGGGGCGGCCAGCCGGGTGTCGCCGGACTGCGCGGCGAGCCACTTGCCCATGTCCTCGGCGGTGGTGACGATCCCGTCCGAGCCCGCGACGAACCGGCTCGGCTCGGTGGCGGGGATCGAGGCGCCGTAGGCGAAGACGTGCCCGTCCGCGACGTCGTCGGGCAGCTCGTCGGTGGTGGTGATGGCAGTGGTGTCCCGCATCCCCAGGGGGGCGAAGACGTTGTCGCGCAGGTGGTCCGCGAACGGTTCGCCGGTGACGCGCTGCACGACGAG
>NZ_JBQGCX010001047.1:0-1758 GCF_052038725.1 Actinosynnema sp. | reverse complement strand
GGCACACGTCGACGACCGACCTCCCGCTGCTGCCGGAGGGGGAGGAGGCGGCGCGCGCGCTCGCGCCGCGCCTGGCCGACGTGGTGTTCGCGCAGGTGCTCTCGTCCCCACGCCAGCGCGCCCGGCGTACCGCCGCGCTGGCCGGCTTCGCCTCGGTCGAGGTCGACGAGGACCTCGTCGAGTGGGGCTACGGCGACTACGAGGGCCGCACCACCGCCTCGATCCGCGAGACCGTGCCCGGCTGGTCGGTGTGGACCCATCCGACACCGGGCGGCGAGACCGCCGCGTCGGTGACTGCGCGGACGGACCGGGTGGTCGCCCGGGTCCGCGCCGTCGACGGCCCCACGCTCGTCTTCGGGCACGCCCACGGCCTGCGCGCCCTGGCCGCCCGCTGGCTCGACCTCGACGTCACCGAGGGCCGGCACCTCCGCCTCGACACCGCCACGATCTCCGGGCTCGTGTGGGAGCGGGAGTCGCCGGTCGTGCTGCGCTGGAACGCCTAGCGCTTCTCGGTGGTTGAGGTGCGAGGCGCGCTAGCGCCGAGCCTCGAAACCACCGCACTTGTCGGCGGGCTGCGGGTCCGCTTGCATCGGCCGCCGTCAGGCAGCAAAGCGGGTGAGGTCCGCGCGGGTCGGGCTCGCCTCCCGGCCTGCGGGCCGCCGGCTTCGCAGACTTACAGGGATAGGTGGTCACCGCAGTCAGCGGTCACCGGGACGCTGGTTGCGGCGGCCTGTCGGCTTTCCGGTGCGCTGGGGTCGACCGTGGTGGCCCGGGCCGTGGCACGACACCGCGGCCAGGAATTCTTTACCTTCGAAATCGTCAGATCCCTGTGGATACGGGCTTCTGAGGCCCACCACTGTCGGTGGTCGGTGTTTGAGTGGATCCATGGCAGCCACCACCAGCACCCGCGCCGATGAGGTGCTGGTCGCTGCCCGCGACACCGCCACGGTGATCGCTGAGGCGCAGGTGGAGCAGCTGGTGCAGGCGGTGCAATGGGCCGAGCTGCACCCCGGTGACCCCGACCCCGAGATCGAGTGGGGCAGGCAGGCCCCCGAACTGGCCGGCGCGGGCGCAGTCACGATCGACGAGTCCGCGGTCGCCGAGTTCGCGTTGGCGATCGGGATGAAGCACGAAGCCGGCGCCCGCCTCATCGGCGACGCCCTCGAGCTGTCCTCCAGGTTGCCCCGGATCTGGGCCCGCGTGCTGGCCGGTGAGGTCGCGGTGTGGCGGGCCCGCAAGATCGCCCAGGACACCCGCACCCTGTCCTACGACGCGGCCGCCGCGGTCGACCAGAGGCTCGCGATCGTCGCCGCGCGGTGTTCGTGGGCCGAGCTCGACCGCCAGATCGAGAAGGCGCGGGCGGAGTTCGACCCCGCGGAGGCCGAGCGCCGCCGGGTCGCCGAGGCCGAGCAGCGGTGTGTGCGGGTGGAGTACCGCGGCATCAACGCGGATGGTCAGGTTCCCATCAGCGGCTGGGCCGGCCTCGCCGACGCGGTCGCGTTCGACCAGTTCCTCACCGCCAAGGCCGCCGCCCTCGACCCGACTCTGCCGCTGGACGTGCGGCGCTCCATGGCGCTGGGGATGGTGGGCACCGGTGATCCGGCACAGCGTGAGCTCGTGCTCTACGCCCACACCCGCCCCGGGGAGGCGATGGTCGAGGTGGAGAACACCCGGTCCGTGGTCACCCCCGAGCAGGTCAAGGAGTGGTGCCAGGAAGCAGGCACCCGGGTCACGGTCCGGCCGGTGCTGGACCTGGCC
>NZ_JBQGCX010001046.1:0-8898 GCF_052038725.1 Actinosynnema sp. | reverse complement strand
ACAGCCTGTTCGACTTCCGGGTCGACCCGGAGGGGCGGCCGTGGTTCCTGGAGGCGGGGCTGTACTGCTCGTTCGCGCCGACGAGCGTGATCACGACGATGGCCGCCGCGGCGGGGATCGGCCTGGCGGAGCTGTTCGCCGAGGCGGTCACCACCGCGGCGCGCAGGGGGTGATGCCCACGGGCCACCGCGGTCCGGTCGACGTGCTCACCTGCGGCGCCGCTTTCCGGGGTGCGGTCGGTGAGCCCGGCGAGGTCGGAGGCCTGTCGCGCGCTGCGCGCGGACGGGCGGCTGGTCCCGCGGTTCGACCGCCGGTCCGCTCACCTGCCTCGCCCCGCCCGCCCCCACCCGCCGGTCGACCGGGGAACCCGGCTCACCCCTCCCCGCCGATCTCCCGCACCACGCGGGCCGGGTTCCCCACCGCCACCACGTTCGCGGGCACGTCGCGCGTCACGACCGCCCCCGCGCCGATCACGCTGTTGTCCCCGATCGTCACCCCTGGGCACACCACCACCCCGCCCCCCAACCACACGTTGTCCCCGATCGTGATCGGCTTCGCCGCCTCCAGCTTGTCGCGCCTCGGCTCCGGCTCCACGGGGTGCGTGGGGGTCAGCAGCTGCACCCCCGGCCCGAACTGGCAGTCCTCGCCGATCGTGATGGGCGCGACGTCCAGCGCCGTCAGGTTGTAGTTGACGAACGTCCGCGCCCCGATCCGGATGTTCTCGCCGTAGTCCACGAACAGCGGCGGCTTCACCACCACGCCCTCGCCGACCTCGCCCAGCACCTCGGCGAGCAGCCGCCGCGCCTCCTCGTCCCGGCTCGCGGTGAACGCCACCCGGTACTCCTCCAGCAGCGCCAGCGCCCGCCGCGCGATGCGCTCGCTCTCCGGGTCGTCGGCGATGTACGGCTCGCCCGCGAGCATCCGCTCCCGGTTGGTCCTGGGGTCGCCCGCGAAGTAGTCCCTCGGCATGTGTACGAACGTACCACTGCCGCTCCGCTCCGCCGGGTGGGTGCGCCGCACCCTGGTCCGCGTGATCACCCGCGCCTAGCGTCGATCCCGTCCACCACCGAAGGGAGTCACCCCCATGACCACCGTCGAGCAGCTCCACCGGGCCTGGGTCTTCGGCTGGGAGCGCGCCCCGCACGACCCGCCGTTCGACTTCGCCGCCGCCCAGGGCCGCCACTACGCCGAGGGCGAGGTCCTGCTCTACGACGACTTCGACCCCGAGCACCGCACCGCCCGCACCGCCCGCGAGTACGGCGCCGTCTGGGAACCGGCCTTCCGGGACCTGCGCTTGGCCCGCCACACCGTCGTCTCCGGCCCGCACGTGCTGGAGTCCGGCGACCTGGCCGCCTCCACCCTGGTGTTCGAGGTGGACCTGGAGACCGCCGACGGGACCCGCTCCCGGTTGCGCACCACCACCTCCCTGGTGTGGCGGCGCGGAGCCGACGGGTGGCGGATCGTGCGGGAGCACAACTCCTCGGTGCGGCTGTGAACCCGCGCTCCCGCCGCTAGGATGCTCAGCTGTCCGGGTCGTAGCGCAGAGGCAGTCGTCCCACCTTTCCAGGGTGGAGCACGCGGGTTCGAATCCCGCCGCCCGGACACCCCGACGTTCCCGGTAAGATCATCGGCAATGCCGGGGCCGTAGCGCAGAGGTAGACGCGCCGTTCCTCGTTCCAGGGGCGGAGGACGCGGGTTCGACTCCCGCCACCCCGGCAGCCGCGGTCCGCACCGGAGGGCCCCCGACCGGCTACGATCCCCGGCAATGCCCCGGTCGTAGCGCAGAGGCAGTCGCACTCGTCTTGCAGGCGAGGGCACGCGGGTTCGAATCCCGCCGCCGGGGCAGGCCCGAAGGGGAGGCGTGGTGCACGACGGGTTCGACGAGCCTGCCTTCCACGCCGCCCTCGCCCGGCTGCGCGCGCTCCCCGAGGACGACCCGGCCCGCCTGCGCGCCGAGCGGGCCGCCGAGTCGCTCGTCCGCGACGGCAAGCGCCGCCGCCGCAAGGCCCGCGACGCCCACCAGGCCGCCGCCGACGCGCGCACCCGCGCCGCCACCGCCACCGGCGCCACCGACCGCAGGGACGACGCCCCGCTCGCGCCCGTCCCACCCGCCGAACCGAGCCCGGCGCACCGCTCCCGCCTCTGCTACGCCTGCAAGCGCCCCTACCGCCTCGTGGACGCCTTCTACCACCTGCTCTGCCCCGAGTGCGCGAGCGACAACACCCGCCGCCGCACCGCGTCCACCGACCTCACCGGCCGCCGCGCGCTGCTCACCGGCGGGCGCGTCAAGATCGGCTTCCAGCTCGCGCTGATGCTGCTGCGCGACGGCGCCGAGCTGATCGTCACCACCCGCTTCCCGCGCGACGCCGCCCGCCGCTTCCGCGCCGACCCGAGCAGCGCGGACTGGCTGCACCGGCTCACCGTGGTCGGCGTCGACCTGCGCGACCCGCGCCAGGTGCTCGGCCTGTGCGACGACCTGCGCGCGGACGGCCGACCGCTGGACATCCTGATCAACAACGCCGCCCAGACCGTCCGCCGCCCGCCCGAGGCCTACGCCCCGCTCACCGCCGCCGAGACCGGCCCGCTGCCGCCCGGCGCCCTGCTCGCCCCCGGGTACCGCGCCGCGCTCCCGGTCGACCAGAGCCGCGCCGCCCTCGAACTCGTGCTCGCGGACGGGGCCGCCGACCTCCCCACCGGCGCCGTGCCCGCCCGGCTGGACGAGGCTGGCCTGGTCCCGGACACCGCGCCCACCAACTCCTGGTCCGCGCGCCTCGGCGAGCTCGACCCCGCCGAGGTCCTGGAGACCCAGCTGGTCAACGCCTTCGCCCCGGCCCTGCTGTGCGACCGCCTGCTGCCGCTGCTGCTCGCCGCACCGGCCCCGCGCCGCTACGTCGTCAACGTCACCGCCGTGGAGGGCCGCTTCGCGGTCCGCAACAAGACCTCCGGCCACCCGCACACCAACATGGCCAAGGCCGCCCTGAACATGCTCACCCGCACCAGCGGCCCCGACCTCGCCCGCCGCGGCGTGCACATGTGCGCCGTCGACACCGGCTGGGTCACCGACGAGAACCCCGCGCCGAAGAAGGACCACCTGGCGCGGCAGGGTTTCCGCACCCCGCTGGACGTGGTCGACGGCGCCGCCCGCGTCTACGACCCGATCGTCCGGGGCGAGGCGGGCGACCCGGTCTCCGGCGTGTTCCTCAAGGACTACCGCGAAGCCGCCTGGTAGCCCCGCGACAGCGCCTCACCCCTGGCGCGGCAACGAGGTGAACGCGTCCACCCAGAACCGCTGCCGGTCGGGGGCCGCGCCCACCAGGTAGGTGGCCCGCAGCTTCGGCGGCAGCAGCACCACCAGCCGCTTCACCGCCTTCCGGTGCTTGCGCAGCTGCGACACCTCCGCGTTCGCCAGCACCCGGTGCACCACGTCGCTGTCGTCGTCGCCCTCGTCCGAGGCCTCCAGCGCCCGCCGCAACCGCGCCTCCCACACCTCCACCCGCCGCGCCAGGTCCCCGAGCCCGGCCACCGGCCGCCGCCGCTCGAACCGGTCCACCAGCGACTCCAGCGGCACCGGCGCGTACTCCCCGTCACCGAGGTAGATCAGCGCCGACTCCAGCGGCAGCCCGTGCAGGTGCAGCTTCACCAGCCGCTCGGCGGTCCGCTTGGTCACCCACGCCCGCGCGTCGTCGTCCAGGTCGTGCTTCCACCAGTCCAGCACGGTCTCCGCGGGCGCCCCGTACCGCGCGATCAGCCACTCGTTCGCGGGCACGTCGCCGGGCTCCACCACCAGCGAGGCGGTGAACCGGGTCGCCTGCGCGATGTTGTTGCGCGACACGTTCAGCTTGCGCCCCAGGTGGTACGGCGGGTTCTGGATCGCGACCTGCGCGCGCAGCCCCGCGATCGGCCGCCCGGCCAGCGACCACTCCTGCGTGATCTCCATCAGCTTCGCGAACGCCGACCGGTCCTTGGGCCGGTTGTACTCGTCCCACACCACCGCCTTCGGCCCGCTCCCGGCGAACCGCGCGGCCAGCAGCGACTCCAGCGACCCGTCCGGCGTCGGCACCGGCACGCACAGGTCCTCCACGCTGGTCACCGGCATGGAGAAGTACACCGGGTCGCGCCCCAGCTCCTCCCGCACCACCTGCCGCACCAGCGCGGTCTTCCCGCACCCCGGCGGCCCCTGCAGCAGCACCGCCCACCGGTTCCGCAGCGCCGCCCGCAGCACCCGCCGCACCGGGTCGTCCACGGTGGACGGGTTCGGCACGCCCAGCGCGTCCGCGATCCGGTCCAGCACCTCGGTGGTGCGGTCCTCGCTCCGCCCGTCCGGCAGCCGCTCCACCAGCGCCATCCGCTCGCCGTTCACCAGCGGCAGCCCCCACACCAGCGGGAACCCCTCGCGCGCGTTGGCCAGCACGTGCTCCACGGTGCGCGGCGCCAGCGCCTCCCGCAGCGCGGGGCCCAGCGAGGACCACACGTCGAACACCCCGCGCAGGTCCCAGTCCCGGAACCGCTCGGCCAGCCGCACCCGCCACGCCGTGTCGTCCGCGCCGACCCGCACCGTCACCATGCGGTCCAGCACCGCCAGGTCGTCGCGGCGCGCGCCCGTCTCGGCCAGGTCCTCGTTGTCGGTCAGGAACACCCCGACGCAGCCCAGCTCGCGCAGGTCGTGCTCGCCGAGCGTCCAGTCGCACGCCACCTGCATCAGCTGGGACTGGATCGCGGGCCCGGCCTGGAGCGAGTCGTCGACCAGCAGCACGAACGGCCTTCCCGGCTTGAGCTGGCCCATGACGAGCTGGCGCAGCACCAGCTCCCCGGTCGCCGCGTCCCGCACCGGCGCGTTCACCAGCAGGTCGTCCGGGGTGAGGTTCGCGGCGGGCACGACCACCAGGGTCTTGTCCGGGTGCGCCTCGGCCAGGTGCGAGGTGAACGTGGCCGTCTTGCCGATGCCGTGCGAGCCGAAGACCTGCCCGGTCTGACCGGTGGCGATCATGGCGTCGATGAAGTCCGCCAGCCGCGACCCCCGGCCGCGCGGCGGCGGCTCCGGGTAGGTCGCGCTGGGGCGCCAGGTGCTGCTCACGTCCGCTGTCCCGTCTGGAGAACCGGTCTGATCCGGTGGCACGCCATCTGCGGCCGGTGCGCGTCCGGCCAGTCGTCGCCGCCGGGGGTGATGAGCCAGATCCACTTGTCCGGCTCAGCCGGGGTGACGGGGGGCGCGAAGCCGTCGGTGAGCACGATGACCGCGTCCACCGGCCCGTCGAACCCCTCACCGTCCACAGCGGACCGGCCTTCGACGTGGTCCACCACCGCCCGGAAGTCCGTGCCGCCACCGCCGCGGATCGCCTGGCCGGGCGTGAACGGCACGACGGCGGTGTCGAACGCCAGCCAGCGCACCCGCGCGCCCTCGATCCGCCCCACCAGCTCCGCCATCCACGCCACCACGCCGTCCACCAGCGAGCCCGACACGTCGAGCGCGACCACCAGCGACACCTCGCGCCTCGGCCCCACCCGCGCCAGGGTCGGGTCGTGCCCGAGCGCGGCCAGCACCGCGCCGCGCTTGCGCGGGTACACCAGCCGCTCGCCGGGGCTGAGCAGCGTGCCCAGCACCCCCACCAGCCAGCGCTGCCACCAGTCGGTCACCTCGTGGTTCGAGGTCCGCCCGCGCAGCAGCCCGGCCGCGCCCAGCCCGGACCACCGCCTGCTCGCGCTCTCCGAGGTGCCGTCGGTGCGGCGCACCAGGTCCGACACCTCCGAGTCGGCGTGCCGGTTGCCCCGGCGGGCGGACAGCAGCGCGTCCAGCAGCGCCGACGAGGCCAGCGCGTCGGCGGACCCCTGGTCCAGCGGCGCCGCGCCCTCGCTCTGGTGCACGCACACGGCGGTGGGCACGGGCGGGGTCGCCATCCGCTTGAGCTCGCGGTAGATCCCGAGGTCGGTGGCGGTGAAAGCCGGGTACGCCAGGGGTTCCAGGCCGCGCCCGGCCAGGTCCTCGCGGTAGCGCTCGTGCACCGCCCCGGGGTCGACGCCGACCGGTTCCCCGCCCACCTCGGGCAGACCGGTGCGCCGCAACCGGATCAGCGCCACGTGGTTGATCGCGACCTCGGCGGCGAGCGTGAACAGCGGGTCGCCCGCCAGCTCCGGCTCGACGAACAGGTGCCGGTGCACCAGGTGCCTTGCCTCGTGGAACAGCACGAACTTCACGCCGTCCAGGCCCAGCGCCACGAAGAAGTCGGGGTTGTACAACAACAAGCAGGACCCGTCCCCGGACGCCACGACCGCCGCCGTCGGCACCGCCGTGGTCGGGACCTGGTGGCGGCACTTGGCGAACAGCCACGACGCGACCGGCGAGCCGGACAGGCCGAAGTCCAGCAGTGCCGCCTCCTTGAGCCCGCTCGCCTCCGCCACCACCTCGGGCGCCGCCGGGTTCCACGCCAGCAGCGCCTTCCGGTCGGCCAGGTCGACCACGTGCCGCCGCGCCGAGCGCTCCACCGCGCGTCAGACCCGCGTGATCGCGCCGCAGGTGCGCAGCAGCTCCGGCGCGGTGCCGGTGAACGTGGGCAGCACCTGCGCCAGCACCGACCAGGCCTCCAGGTCCTCGCCCAGTTCCTCGCGCACCAGCGGGCCCAGCGCGGCGGCGGCCTCGGCCGCGCGGTGCGGGAACGCCCACCGGCCGGTGTTCAGCACCTGCAGGACGGAGGAGGTGTTCGGGAACTCCAGCGCGTACTCGGCCGCGTCGCGCACCAGCCCCGCTTCGTACAGGCGGTCGTGGTGCTTGCGGTGCGTGGCCAGCGCGAGGCGGACCTCGTGCGGGCAGTCCACCCGGTTCGCCACCGCCCACTTCGCGTAGCCGGGCAACGGGTCCGCGCGGTCTGCGGCCACGACCGCCTCCCAGTCGTCCCAGGCGACCGCGCCCGCGGCCCGCTTGCCCGCGGACAGGGTGGTGACCGAGCGCAGCAGCGCGATCACGCCCTCGGTGGTGTCCGCGCCGTCCGGGAGCGGTGGCGGGGCGTGGTCGCACCGGGCGTAGCAGTCGAGCACCGGCAGCGGGCCCTGCGCCGGGCCGAACGGCACGCCCGTGGCGATCCGGCGGCGCAAAGACCAGTCCGGCAGGGAGTGCGCGATCGCCCGGTTGATCTCGGGGTCGTCGTTCTCCAGCCGCCACAGGATCGCGGACCTGAAGGGGGACCAGTCCGCTTGGTAGCGCTCCCGCGAGTCCTGCGGCAGGTCGATCCGCCGCCGCACGGCCGAGGCGAGGTCGGAGTCCACTGTGGACAGCAGGAAGTGCACACCCGACGTCGTCCCCGCGCGAACCATGGGCGGGAGTATCGCACTCGCGGGGCGCGCGGCGGAGCGGATTCCCGGTGGGGGAGAGGTGGAACACTCGCGGCGGGCGTGCGGCGCGCCGGTTCCGCGAGCAGGAGGTGTGCGGATTTCGCATGGCTCCGGTGCTTGATCATCGCTGGTCGGCATGGGTGCGGATCGCTAGCGTCGGTGGGGCAGCCGATCGGAGAGGAAGTGCGCGCATGTCCACCACGTGGTTCGTCACCGGGTCGTCCAGGGGGATCGGGCGGGAGATCGTCGAGCGGGTCCTGGCGCGCGGGGACCGGGTCGCCGCGACGCTGCGCGCGCCGGAGCGGTTGGACGACCTGGCCGAGCGCCACGGAGACCGGCTGTGGCGGCGTCGGCTGGACGTCACCGACACCGCCGAGGTCGAGCGCGCGCTCGCCGAGGCCGTCGCGCACCTCGGGCGGCTCGACGTGATCGTGTCCAACGCGGGCCACGGGGTGTTCGGCGCGGCCGAGGACCTGAGCGATGAGCAGGTGCGGGACGCCATCGCCACCAACCTGACCGCGTCGATCCAGCTCGCCCGGCGCGCCGTGCCGCTGCTGCGGGCGCAGGGCGGCGGGACGCTGGTGCAGCTGTCCAGCATGGGCGGGCACCTCACGTTCCCCGGCTTCGCGATCTACCACGCCACCAAGTGGGGCGTGGAGGGCTACTTCGAGGCGCTGGCGCGCGAGGTCGAGCCGTTCGGGATCAGGACCGTCCTGGTCGAGCCGGGCATGGTGCGGACCTCGTTCTACGACGCGGCCACCAGGGTCCCGGCCAGCGAGCCCTACCGCGGCGGCGTCGCCGACCAGGAGCCGCTGCCGGTGGACCGGATGCCCGGCAGCCAGTCCGGGGTGGCGCACGCGGTGATCGAGGCCGCGCTGTCCGACGACCCGCCGCTGCGGCTGCTGCTCAACTCCGACGCGCACGAGCTGGTCACCGGGGCGGTCCGGGAGCGGCTGGCGGCGTTCGAGGCGCGCAGGGACGCGGCGTTCGCCGCCGACGCCGAGCAGCCCCGCGCATACTGACCACCATGTCCGGGATGACCCTGCTGGGGCTGCGCGTGGTGGTCGAGGTCGCGCGGCGCGGGTCGTTCACCGCCGCCGCCGAGGCGCTCGGCTACACCCAGTCCGCCGTGTCCCGCCAGGTCGGGGCGATGGAGACGGCCGCGGGCGGCCCGCTGTTCGAGCGCGGCGCGCGCGGCGTCCGGCCCACCCCGGCGGGGGAGGCGCTGCTCGGGCACGCCGGGCAGGTCGTCGCGCACGTCGAGGCGGCCGAGCTGGAGATCGCCGGGCTGCGCGACCGCCTCGCCGGGCGGCTGGTCGTCGGCGCCTACCCCACGGCCGCCGCCGCGCTGGTCCCGAGCGCCGTCGCCCGGCTGCGGACCGCGCACCCCGCGCTCGCCGTGTCGCTGGGCGAGGCGGGCAGCCCCGCGCTGCTGCGCAGGCTCCGCGCCGGGCGGCTGGAGGTCGCGGTGATCGCGGTCGGCGACGGGCTGCCCGACTACGACCTGACCGGGCTGGTGGTCGAGCAGGTGCCGGGGCAGCGGGGGATGGGCGTCGCCGTGGCCGACGACCACCC
>NZ_JBQGCX010001045.1:0-5766 GCF_052038725.1 Actinosynnema sp. | reverse complement strand
CGCGCCGCTGGCCGACCGCGAGCAGATCGGCTTCGTCCCCTGGTACTTCGGGATGCCCCCGGCCGAGCACTCGTCCGCGTGGGCGCAGCTGACCGACCGGGCGGGCTTCGCCGCCGACTTCGGCCCGACCACCGTGGAGCGCCGCAGCCCGTGGTACCTGCACGACGCGGAGGAGGGGTGCTGCCGCTGGTCCGGTCCGAGCTGGCCGTTCGCCACCAGCCAGACCCTCACCGCGCTGGCCAACCTGCTCGTGGACTACCCGGCGCAGTCCTTTGTGGACAAGGGCGACTACTATGACGTACTGCGCGGCTACGCGCTGACCCAGCGCAAGGGCGGGCAGCCGTACGTGGCCGAGGCGCACCACCCCGACCAGGACCGCTGGCTCTACGACGGCCGGGGGCACAGCGAGGACTACAACCACTCCACGTTCACCGACCTCGTGCTGTCCGGGCTGCTCGGGATCCGGCCGGAGCAGGGGGACTCGGTGCGGATCGCCCCGCTGGTCCCGGACGGCTGGGACCACTTCGCCGCGGAGAACGTGCCGTACCACGGCCGGAACCTGACCGTGCTGTGGGACCGGGACGGCCGCGCCTACGGCAGGGGCGCCGGGCTGCGGGTGTTCGTCGACGGCGTGCAGGCGCACGCCCAGCGCGACCTGGGCCCGGTGCGCGTCCCGCTGCGGCGCGGCGCCCCCGCCGAGCTGCCGAGGCTGGTGGACGACCTGGCGAACCCGTCCGGGACGGGCTTCCCGGCCGCCACCGCCTCGCACACCTGGCCCGCCGACAGCCCCGCCGACGCGATCGACGGCCAGGACTTCCACCTGGACGTCCCGTCGACCCGCTGGACCTCGTACGGCAGCCCGAACCGCGCCGACTGGCTGGCGGTCGACCTCGGCGCGGCGACGGTGGTGTCGGACGTGCGGGTCTCGTTCTACGACGACGGCGGGGGAGTGCGCACGCCCGACGCGTTCGCCCTGGAGCGGCGGGACGCCTCCGGCGCGTGGGTGGAGGTCCCCGGCCAGCGCCGGACGCCCGCCGTGCCGGAGCGCGGGCGGGTCAACCGGGTCGTGGTCGACCCGCCGGTGCGGGCGGACGCGCTGCGGCTGCGCGCCACCCGGTCCGACGGCGGCGCGGTGGGCGTGACGGCCTGGCAGTCCTGGCGGCGGGAGGACGACCGGGTCTTTGCCGCGCTGGACGGCCTGCGGGACGGGGTGATCCCGGTGCGGGCCGGCGGTGAGGCGGAGGTGGGCGCGACCGTGCGCGGTTCGGCGCGGGCGGAGCTGCTGGCCCCGGCGGGCTGGACGGTCTCGCCGCTGCCGCGCCGCGCGGACGGGTTCCGCTGGCGGGTGGGCGCACCCGCGTCGCTGACCCCCGGCGACCGGGCCCCGCTGCGGCTGCTCGTGACCACCGACCGGGGCGCGACCTCCGCCGTGGCGCAGGCGGAGGCCCGCTTCGACCCGGCCGACTACGGGCGCGTGGTGTGGGACGACGACTTCAGCCGGTGGCGCGACTACCGGGTGGGCGCGCGGTTCGGCGAGCCCGCGCCCGAGCTGGTGGCGGACGGCGGGCTCACCGCGAGCGCGTCCCGCCAGTCGTCGGCGGTGCTGGTCGCCCCGGTGACCGCGCCCGCGGGCGAGGTGGCGGTGGTGCTGGAACCGGGGGAGTTCGCAGGCGCGGCCCCGGAGGACAGCGTGCTGGTGGGCCTCGCGGCGGGCGGCGAGGACCTGGCGCTGTCCTGGTACAACCACAGCGGGCGCAGCTCCGGGGTGGACGTGCGCGTCGACGGGCGGGACGCGGGCGCGGCGACCGGCGGGTGCTGCGCGGACGTGGTGTGGCAGCCGGGCGACCGGTTCGCGGCCGTGTTCGGGGAGCGCGCGATGACCACCTGGGTGGAGCGCGCCGGGCAGTGGCGCAGGCTCCGCGGCGCCCCGTACGCGACGGCGGTGTCACCGGAGCGGCGCGCGACCTGGTCGCCCGCGCTGGGCGTGCGGCTGACCGGGGGCGAGCTGTCCCTGAACCGCGTGACGGCCCTGTCCAGGGGCTGAGCGCGACCAGGGCCTCGGCGTCACGGCCGCCGGACCGGTGCGCCCACCGCCCGCGCCAGGCCCGCGCGGGCGGCTGACCTGCGCCGAGCCGGCGCGCGGCCGGACCGGGACGTCGTGGTGGGCAGCTACGATCACGCCATGCGGAAGGCCCCCGAGGACGTCGCCCTCACCCGAGCGGGACTGCTGTCGGCCGCGCTGAGCGCGTTCGCCGAGAACGGGTACGCCGCGTCCACGCTGGCCGACATCAGCGCCAGGTCCGGGCTGACCAGGAGCGCGGCCTACCTCCACTTCACGACCAAGGCCGACCTCTACGCGACCGCCGTGGGGGAGCGGTGGGCGGAGATCGGGCAGGGCCTGTGGAGGCCGCTGCGCGAGCCGGGCGACCCGGTCGAGCGGGTGCGCTCGTTCCTGATCGGGCTGCACTTCTCGCTGGAGCACGACGAGCGCTTCCGGCAGCTCCTGGAGGTCGTCGGGCGCGACGACCGGCTCCCGGACGACCAGGGGTTCGACGTGAAGCGCGAGGCGCTCGACCAGCTGCTCGGCCTGTGCGCCGCGCTGTTCGAGGAGGCCGAGGGGGACGGGCTGCTGCGCGCCGAGGTCGAGCCGGAGGGGGCCGCCGCGATGCTCGTGGCGCACGTCCTCGGCGCGGTGGCCATGCACACCTTCGGCGCGGCCCGCGCGGTCCGGCTCGTGCTCGGGCCGGCCGGGGACACGCTGGTGGAGGCCCTGTTCACCCGCTCCGGGCTCACCCGGCCCTGACCGGGGCCCCGACCGCCGCGTCGACCAGCGCCAGCAGGTCCGCCTTCAACCGCTCGCGCACCTCGTCCGGCAGCGCCGACCCCAGCAGCGGCGGCCCGCAGGCGCCGTCCGCCGCCGCGACGACCAGCACCCTGGTCGCCTGCGGCACACCGTCCGCCTCCAGCTCGCGCTGCCAGCGCGCCTCGTCCTCCTCCGCCGCCCGCACCGCCGCCGGGACCGTGCTGAGCTGCGCGAACAGCCGGAACCGCTCGCGCACGTCCGCGCCGTCGAACGGGGCAAGGCTCGCCCGCACGTAGGCGCGGATCAGCCTGCCGGGGCCGCGCTCCTCCGGGTCCACCTCGCGCTCGACCAGCTCCCGCCACTCGTCCACCTCCTGCTGGACCAGCGCCCGGTGCAGCGCCTCCTTGTTCGGGAAGTGGTAGATCAGGCCGCCCTTGGACACGCCCGCGCGCTGGGCGATCGCGTCCAGGCTGGTCCTGATGCCGTCGCGGCAGATCTCCCGCGCCGCCGCGTCCAGCACCAGGCGGCGGGTGTCCTCGGGGGACCGTCCGGTCGTGCGACCCATGTCTCACCTCTGCCTCGGGAGTCGTGGCGCCAGTCTCCCCCATTGGAAACTGCACCGTCTGGTCGGTACAGTTTCTTGCGTGTCCACGTCCGAGACCACCCACTCCCCGCTCACGGCCCGCCGCCGCTGGGCCGCGCTGGCCGTGCTGGCGCTGGCCGTCCTCGTCATGGCCGTCGACGGCACCGTCCTCTCCCTGGCCGTGCCCTCCCTGACCGCCGACCTCGCCCCCAGCGCCACCCAGATCCTGTGGATCGGCGACGTCTACTCGCTCGCCCTCGCCGGGCTGCTGCTGGTCATGGGCAACCTCGCCGACCGCGTCGGGCGCAAGCGGCTGCTGCTCACCGGCGCCACCGCGTTCGGCCTCGCCTCGCTGCTCGCGGCGTTCGCGGGCAGCCCGGAGGCGCTGATCGGCGCGCGGCTGCTGCTCGGCGTCGCGGGGGCCACGCTGATGCCGTCGACGCTCTCGATCATCCGCAACCTCTTCGCCGACCCCGCCGAGCGCACCCGCGCCATCGCGATCTGGTCGGCCGCCGCCGGTGGTGGCGCCGCCCTCGGACCGCTGGTCGGCGGCCTCCTGCTGGAGCACTTCCGGTGGGGCTCGGTCTTCCTGATCAACGTCCCGATCATGGCCGCGCTGGTGGTCGCGGGCGCGTTCCTGCTGCCCGAGTCGCGCGAACCCGACCCCGGCCGGTTCGACCTGCTCTCCGCCGCGCTGTCGATGGCCGCGATCGTGCCGCTGGTCTACGCGGTCAAGCACACCGTCAGCACCGGTGTCGACGGCTCCGGCGTCCTCGCCCTGCTGCTCGGCCTGGCCGCCGGGGTGGCGTTCGTGCGCAGGCAGCGGAGCCTGGACACCCCGCTGATCGACGTCGACCTGTTCCGCGGGCCCGCCTTCAGCGGCGCGGTGTTCGCGGCGTTCATCACGATCTTCGCGCTCACCGGGCTGCTGTTCTTCTTCTCCCAGTACCTCCAGCTCGCCCGCGGCCACAGCCCGCTGCAGGCCGGGCTCGCCGAGCTGCCCGCGACGCTCGCCTCCATCGCCGTGGTCGCCCTCGTCGGCCGGGCGCTGGCCAGGCTCGGCGCCGGTCGCGCGATCGCGGGCGGGCTCGCGCTGATCTCCCTCGGCCTGGCCGGGATCGCCGCCGCCGAGGGCGCGGAGAACTACCTGTGGCTGGCACTGGCGCTCGTGCCCGTCGGGTTCGGCGTCGGGCTGTCGCAGACGGTGACCACCGACGCCGTCGTCTCCGCCGTGCCGAGCCACAAGGCCGGGGCCGCGTCGGCGATCGCCGAGACCGCCTACGAGCTGGCCGTCGCGCTCGGCATCGCCGTGCTCGGGTCGCTGGTGTCGCTGGTGTACCGGTCGAACCTGGACCTGCCCGCCGACCTCCCGGCCGACCAGCGCGCCGCCGTGCGGGACTCGTTGGCCTCGGGCAGTTCGGCACTGGACGCGGACTCGCCGGTGCTGCACTCTGCACGTGAGGCGTTCACGGGGGCCATGCAGACCACCTCGCTCGTCGCCGCCGCGGTGACCCTGGTGGCCGCGTTCGTGGCGTGGCGCACAATTCCGTCGGTGGCGGTGCGGCCTGCCGACTAGCTCGCTGTCCGGCCCGTGGGGGGAAGTCCGTGCACCATCTGACTGCGGTGTTCGACGTCGTGCTGCGCAGCGCCTGGTTGCTTCCGGTGCTGGCGCTGCTCATCGCGCTCGACGCGCCGGTGCCGATGCTGCCCAGCGAGTCGCTGCTGGTGGCCGCCGCGTCCGGGGCGTTCCACTCGCACGACGCGCCCGCCGTGCTCGGGCTCGCGCTGACCGCGATGGCGGGCTCGGTGCTGGGCGACTTCCTGGTCTACGGGCTCGGTCGCGGCTCGCACCGGCTGCTGCGCGTGCCCGAGGACGCCGGACCGGCGGGCTGGGTGCGGCGGAACCTGACGGACCGGCCGGTCGTGGTGTGCGTCGGCGCGCGGCTGCTGCCCGGCGGGCGGCTGGTGAGCACGGCGGCGTGCGGGCGGGTCGGGCTGCCGGTGCGGCGGTTCCTGCCCGCGACGCTCGCCGCGTCGGCGGTGTGGAGCGCGTACATGCTCGCGTTCGCCGCCGCGCTCGGGCCGTTCACCCACGGGCACCCGCTGCTGTCGCTGGCCGCCGGGCTGGTGCTGTCGGCGGTGACGGCGGGCGGGTTCGAGCTCGCGCGCCGGATCTTCCGCAAGCCGGGCGGGGACGCCGGAGGATCGGCGCCCGCCGGGTCGGTCGCCGCTGAACAGGGCGCCGCTGGGTCGGTCGCCGCTGGGTCGGTTGCGGCTGGGCCGGTCGCGGCAGCCGCGATGGCCGCCGAACCCCTCCCGGCCGCCGCCGAACCGCCCCGCCCCACCGGCTGAACCGGCGGCCCGCCCGACCGCGCCCGCC
>NZ_JBQGCX010001044.1:0-7525 GCF_052038725.1 Actinosynnema sp. | reverse complement strand
CGCCCGGCCTGCGCCGCGTCGTCGGTGGCGTTCGCGATCCCGGCCATGCCCACCAGCACGTCCAGCGCGGGCACGTCGTCGCGCAGCGCGCCCGTCCGCACCGCCGCGTCCACCAGCACCCCCAGCGCCTCCAGGAGCCGCTTCCTGGCGTGCGGGAACGGGGTCTCCGCGCCGGTGATCACCGCGCGCAGCGCGTCGGCGAGCCCCCGCTTGGTGTCCAGGTACTCCAGGAACAGGTCCATCCACCGCCGCAGCGCGACCTCGGGCGGCGAGGTGGTCAGCAGGTGCGGCGCGGCGTCGCACAGCCGGTCCAGCTCGGCCCGGTACACCTGCTCGATGAGCGCCTCGCGGGTCGGGAAGTGCCGGTAGAGGGTGCCGATGCCCACGCCCGCCTGCTTCGCGATGCCCTCCAGGGGCGCGTCGGCGCGCTCGGTGAACGCGGCCAGCGCGGCGGCCAGGAGCTTGTCGCGGTTGCGCTGGGCGTCGGCCCGCAGCGGGCGCTGGTCGGGGTCGGTCACGGCGGCGTCCTCCGGGATCGGTTGCAAGCGGAGGGCCCTCCGGTTAGTCTCGAAGAAGCGGAGGAACCTCCGCTTCATCCTAGCCCAGCGATCCGGGGAGATCATGACCGCGAACACCGCACCGCGCTTCACCGCCTCCTCCACGGCCGCCGAGGTGGTGGCCGGGATCGACCTGACCGGCAAGCGCGCCGTCGTCACCGGCGCCGCCTCGGGCATCGGCGTCGAGACCGCCAGGGCCCTCGCGTCCGCGGGCGCCCAGGTCACCCTGGCCGTGCGCGACCGCGCCGCCGGTGAGCGCGCCGCCGCCGACATCACCGCCACCACCGGCAGCACCGCCGTCCGCGTCGCCCCGCTCGACCGGGCCGACCAGGTCTCCGTGGCCGCCTTCACCGCCAACTGGGACGACCCGCTGCACCTGCTGGTCAACAACGCGGCCGTCATGGCCTGCCCGCTCGCCCGCACCCCCGAGGGGTGGGAGCTCCAGTTCGCCACCAACCACCTCGGCCACTTCGCCCTGACCAAGGGGCTGCACCGGCACCTCGCGGCGGCGGGCGGCGCGCGCGTGGTCTCGGTCAGCTCCAGCGCCCACCACCGCTCGCCGGTCGTCTTCGACGACGTCCACTGCGCCGAGCGCGAGTACCAGGCGTGGGACGCCTACGCGCAGAGCAAGACCGCGAACGTCCTCTTCGGAGTGAGCGCCACCACGAGGTGGGCCGCCGACGGGATCACCGTGAACGCCCTGATGCCCGGCTCGATCAGCACGAACCTCCAGCGCCACGTGGACCTCGAGGAGATCGCGCGGGCCCGCGCGGCGGCGGGCGTCACCGAGGTCCGGCGCAAGAGCCCCGAGCAGGGCGCGGCCACCTCGGTCTACGTCGCCACCGCGCCCGAGCTGGAAGGCCTGGGCGGCAAGTACTTCGAGGACTGCGCCGAGGCGGGGCCGTTCGTGCCCGGAACCAACCGGGGCGTGGCCGACCACGCGCTCGACCCGGAGGCCGCCGACCGGCTGTGGGAGGTCTCGCTCCGCACCCTGGCGGGCTGAGGGCGCCGCCCGCGGGGGACCTCACGCGTCCCCCGCGGGCAGCACCACCCGGAACACCGACCCCACCCCCGGTTCGCTCTCCGCCACCACCGAACCCCCGTGCAGCTCCACCAGGTGCCTGCTGATCGCCAGCCCCAACCCGCTGCCGCCCGTGGCCCGGTTGCGCGACGGGTCGGCCCGCCAGAACCGGGCGAACACCCGCGCCAGGTCCTCCGGCGCCAAACCCTCCCCGGTGTCCACCACCTCCAGCACCACCACACCGCCCCCACCGCGCCCGCGCACCACCACCGACCCGCCCGACGGCGTGTGCCGCACCGCGTTGCCCACCAGGTTCGCCAGAACCTGCCGCAACCGCACCGGATCGCCGTGCAGCACCAGCTCCCCGGCGCACGCCGCCTCCAGCCGCACCCCCTGCGCCCGCGCCGACACCCGGTGCGCCGCCGCGGTCTGCGCCACCAGCTCCACCACGTCCACCGGCTCCCGGTGCAACCGCAGCGCCCCCGCGTCCGCCTGCGCCAGGTCCCGCAGGTCGTCCACCATGTGCTGCAACAGGAAAGCCTCCTCCAGCAGCATCGCGATCAGCGCCGGATCGGGCTCGGCCAGCCCGTCTTGCGTCGCCTCCAACCACCCGGTGATGTTCGCCAGCGGCGTCCGCAGCTCGTGCGCCACGTCGCTCACCATCGCCCTGCGCTGCCGCTCCACCTCGGCCAACCGCTCCGACAGCGCGTTGAACGCCCCGGCCAGCTCCCCGACCTCACCGCTGGGCTCGCGCACCCGCACCGACCGGTCCCCGCCGGTCATCCGCCGCGCCGCCGCCGTCAGCGCCCGCACCGACCGCACCACCGCCGTCGCCGTCCCCCAGGACGCCAACCCCGCCACCACCAGGATTCCCGCGCCGGTCAGCGCGATCCGCGTCGCGCCCGCCGTGGACAGGTCGATCGGCCGCGGCTCGCCGCCGGTCGGCGCGGTCAGGAACAGCAGCGCGGGCTGGGCCACGTGCGAGGCCAACTGCTCCCGGCGGGCAGCCAGCGCGCACGCCGCCAGCTCCGGGTCCCCGGTCACCTCGTCGCGCAGGTACCACCCGGCGTCCTGCTTCGCCAGCGCCCGCAACGAGACGGGCGGCGAGACGGGCGTCGACGGGGACGGGGCCGCCGACGGGGGCGAGGTGCGCGCCAGGCAGGCCGCCGTCCGCCCCTCCAGGTCGACCAGTGCGGGCCACTCCACCTCCAGCGGCGCGTTCACCCACAGCGCGTCGCACCGCTGACCGCCGTCCCGGCCGTTCCCGTCGGGCGCGGTGGTCCAGGCGGGCGCGGTCGACTCGGCCACCCAGGGCCGCCCGCCCGGCAACCGCCGCACCACCACCGCCGCGCACTGCCGCACCCGCGCCAACCGGGACTCCAGCTCCGCCAACGACCCGCCGTCCAGCGCGAACGGGCCGACCGCGCGCGGGTCGACCTCCCCGCCGCCGGGCTTGAGCACCGCGTTCACGGTCAGCGGGTCGACCTGCACCCTCGCGTTCACCGGCAGCTCCGGCGCGCCCGGACCGCCCGAGTCCGCGAGCACCGCCCGACCGGGCGTGGTCAGCGCGACCCGCCGCCCGGTCTCCGCCGCCAACCGGTCCACAGTGGACTGAACGCCGGACCAGTCCGGGTGCGTCGCGGCGAACCCCAGCAGCTCGTCGTAGATCCGCGCGTCCACCGCCAGCGCCTCGCCCTGCTCCTGCCGGATCGCGCCCGTCGTGGCCTGCGAGGCCAACCACGCCGTCACCGCGATCGAGCACGCGGCGATCAGCGCCGACATCGCCGAGATCCGTACCAGCAGGCTGTGCCACCGCCCCGTCCGCCCGGCCGCCCCGCTCATCGCGCCGCGCTCACACGAGCTTGTAGCCGACGCCGTACACGGTCAGCAGCCGCTCCGGCGCGCGCGGGTCGCGCTCCACCTTGCGCCGCAGCTTCATCACGTGCACGTCCACCGTCCGCGCGGTGATGAACCCGTCGTCCAGCAGCTGCGCCCTGGTGAACACCCGGCCCGGCTGCGCGGCCAGCACCGACAGCAGCCGGAACTCCGCGGGCGTCAGCGGGACCTGCGCGCCCGCCAGGTTCACCTCGTGCCGCACCGGGTCCACCACCAGGTCCCCGACCCGCAGCACCGGCGACGGCGCGGGCCCGGCGGACCGCCCGGCCCTGCGCAGGATCGTGCGCACCCGCGCCACCAGCTGCCTGGGGCGGAACGGCTTCACGACGTAGTCGTCGGCGCCCAGGTCGAACCCGAGCAGCACGTCCTCCTCCAGCGCCCGCGCGGTCAGCAGCACGATCGGGACGTCCGACTCGGCGCGCAGCACCCGGCACACGTCGAGCCCGTCCACGCCCGGCATCATCACGTCCAGCACCAGCAGGTCCGGCGCGCTCCGGCGGGCCTCGTCGATCGCCGCCCGCCCGTCACCCACCACGGTGACGTCGTGCCCGTCGTGCTCCAGGTAGCGGCGGACCAGTTCCGCCTGGTGGGGGTTGTCCTCGGCGAGGAGGATGCGTGCGCGCACGGCGGCAGTATGCACCGCCTTCACGGGGGAAAAGCGCGGACAACACAGGATCTTCACGATTAGTGGGCACCCTGTGCTCATGAAGGTCACCCCGGCGCTCCTGGCGTGCCTGGCCACGGCGGTCGTGTTCACGGCCGCGGGCGTGGTCACCCCGCCCGAGGAGCCGCCCACCGGGCCGGTCGCGGAAGCCGAACCGCAGGAACCGGCCGCGCCCGCCGCAGCAGTCGCCGATCCCGCCGAACCGGAGCGGGTCGCGGCCGAACCCATGGCTGCGGACTCGGAGCCCGAGCCGCGGCGGGTCTACGAGCGCTCGTCCGACCTGCCCGACGGCGGCCCGTTCGCCGAGCGGGGCAGCGGGACCTGGCACGTCGTGCCCGGCACCTTCGCCGAGGCGGGCAGCGGCGCGGCGCTCAGCTACACCGTCGAGGTCGAGGACGGCGTCCAGGTGGACGAGCACGCGTTCGCCGGGTTCGTGCAGCAGACCCTCGCCGACCCGCGCGGCTGGATCTCGGCCGGGTTCGCGCTGCGCCGCGTCGACTCCGGCGTCCCGGACTTCCGCGTCCGCCTCACCTCCCAGGCCACCGCCCGCGAGCGCTGCGGCTTCCAGATCCCGGTGGACGTGTCCTGCCGCGACGGCGGCGCGGTCGACCTGAGCGCCGCCCGCTGGGCCAGGGGAGCGGTCGCCTACCTCGGCGACCTGGACGGGTACCGGCGGTACGTGGTCAACCACGAGGTCGGGCACGCCCTCGGCCGGGGCCACGTGCCCTGCGCCGAGCACGGCGCGCTGGCGCCGGTGATGATGCAGCAGACGTTCAGCACGTCCAACGACGAGATCAACCTGATCACCGCGGGCTCCGCGCAGGGCGGGGTCGTGCCCAACGACGGCAAGGTGTGCGCGCCCAACCCCTGGCCGTTCCCCGGCTGACCCGCCCGCCACCGCACCCGCCCCGCCCGCGACGAGGGCGCCGCCCCCCCCGCCGGGGAACGGCGCCCTCGTTCTACCGCAACGACCTCCGCGCTAGCGCGGCGTCGCCGTCCACCGCTGGTTCGGGCCGGACGTCGGCGTGTACAGCCCGACCTTCGCCCCGTCCGCCGTCGACTGGCCCACCACGTCCAGCATCGCGCCCGTGGCCGCGTTCACCAGCGTCCACGTGCCGTCACCGGTGGACGACGCGATCCACCGCGCCTCCGGCCCGTCCGCCGAGCGCAGCACCGCCTCGCCGCCCACCGCCGCGAGCCGCTGCCCGGTCCCGGCGTTGACCACCGCGAACCGCACCCGGTTTCCGAACCCGTCGTCCAGCCGCTCCAGCTCCCAGTACTGGTCCGCGACCTCGGCCGAGTTCCGCTGCACCAGCGCGGTCCCGTTGGGGGCCAACGACTTCCCGCTCTGCACACCGGTCAGCCGGTACGCCTCCCGCGCGCCCAGCGCCTCCGCGCCGATCGCGCCGGAGACCCCGGACACCCGGAACGTGGTGACCGACCGCGCGGGGACGGTCAGCGTCGCCACGCCGTCGCGCACCGCCACCTCCGCGCCCTCGACCAGCGCGCCCGACGCGTCCGTGACGACCGGCTGCACCTTGGCGCTCTTGGAGATGCGCTTGAACGAGCGCAGGTCGAGCGCCACGGTCCTGGCCTGCTCGGCCTTGTTCACGTGCACCACGGTCTTGAGCGACTCGCCGCGCATCGCCACCACGTCGGTCGTGGTGTTCACGCCGATCACCCGGTCGCCCGGCTTGATGTGGTGGGTGAAGTTCCGCAGGGTGTCGAACTTCGTGTTGGTGCGCACCTCGCAGTCCGAGGTGGTGCAGGAGAACGGGACCTGCACGACGCCCCAGTTCGCGCCCTGCGGCGACTCCCCGCCCGGCTTCATGTTGTCGTAGTCCTCGATCGCCTGCCACAGCACCCAGGACCGGGGCTCCAGCTCCCGCAGGTCGTCCACGACCCGCTCGGCGATGCCGATGCCGGGGTCCATGCTGGTGAAGCTCTGGCCCGAGCCCCACGAGCCGTCGACCTCGCTCATCCACAGCGGCTTGTCCGCGCCCTTGGCGATGTCGCGGGCGGAGGTGCGCTGGCCGGTGCCGTAGGTGTGCACGTTCAGCTGGCCGACCTGCGCGCGCACCGCCGCCGGGTAGCCCGCCCAGTCGGCGGCGAACGTGCCGGGGTTGGTCTCGTCCGGCGCGGACACCGCGGCGCTCAAGCCCTTGTCCCGCAGGGCCTTCACCATCGACGGGATCACCTTGGCCTGCAGGGCGGGGCTCATGTGCGCGCCCTCCTGCCTGCCGCCGGTGGGGTTGCCGTCCGCGCCGAGGCGAGTGCTCCAGTAGTTGGTGTTGGGCTCGTTGAACGGGTCGACGGTGTCGAACTCGATGCCGTGCGCGTCCTCCATCTCCTCGACGACCTGCGCGAGGTAGGCGGTGAACTCGTCGATCTTGTCGGCGCGCAGCTGGTCGGCGTTCGCGTCGAAGCCGCCGGAGACGTAGCCGGAGACGGTCTGGAACCACGGCGGGGAGTTGCTGAACGCCTCCCAGCGGTCGACCTTCGACTTGATCTTGTCGACCCACCAGCGCTGACCGGGGTCGGCCTCGGCGTCGAACAGCTCGGGGTTGTTGGGCTCCCACCAGTCGGTGTCGGTCCGGGTGGTGCCCTCGGGCGCCTTCCACCAGCCGGGCACCGCGCCACCCGCGCGCAGGTACGGCGGCACGTCGGGCGCGTTCCCGCCGCCGATGTTGTAGCGGGCGATGTTCAGGTTCAGGCCCTGCGCGGAGAACAGCAGGTCGGCGAGCTCGTTCCGCACCGAGTTCGGGTACTGCCCGGTGGCGTTGGCGAACCACACCAGGCTCGTGCCCCAGCCCTGGAACGGCTCCTGCCGGTAGGTCGGGTCGGGGCGCACGGTCACGTCCGCCTGCTGGGCCTGCGCCTGCGCCGCGCCGACCGGGGAGAGGGCCGCCGAGGCGACCACGATCGCGGCGAGCGCCGCACGCGCCTTCACGACGCCCTCGCGGCGCTCGTCGACGCCGGACCGCCGGGGGAAACCAGTCTCACAGCCACGTCCTCGTGTTGTAGGGACCTGATGGGGGTGTGGCGGACGCGGAACGCCCGCCGGTCACCGGGAACGGGGGGTCGCCCCGCCGCCGGTGGGGATCTGGGGATCGGGCCGGGGTGAGCCGGTGGGGGAGTTGCTCGGGGTGGGCGGGGGCGCGCCTCGGGCGAGCGCGTGGGGACCGGCGGCGCGGGCGGGGCGCACGGGCGCTTCTGGGCGTGGGTGGGCGGCTCGCGGGGCCGGGCGTCGCGCGGGCATCGCCTGTGGGGCCGGGCGTTGCGCGGGTGCTGCCTGTGGGGCCAGGGGTTGTGGGGGTGCTGCCTGCGGGGCTGGGCGTCGCGCGGGTGCTGCCTGTGGGGCCAGGGGTTGTGGAGGTGCTGCCTGCG
>NZ_JBQGCX010001043.1:0-1834 GCF_052038725.1 Actinosynnema sp. | reverse complement strand
CACCGGGCACTACGCGGAGCTGGCCGCCCGCGGCTACGGCTACGGCCCGGCGTTCCAGGGCCTGCGCGCGGCCTGGCGGCGCGGTGACGAGGTGTTCGCCGAGGTCGCCCTGCCCGAGGAGGTCGACGCCTCCGGCTACGGCCTGCACCCGGCGCTGCTCGACGCCACCCTGCACACCGCCGAGCTGCTGGAGGACGGGCCCGGCGAGCTGACCGTCCCGTTCGCCTGGAAGGACGTGGTGCTGCGGGCCACCGGGGCGTCCGCGCTGCGGGTCCGCCTGACCCGCACCGGCCCCACCGCCTACTCGGTCGCCCTGGCCGACCCGGACGGCGCGCCGGTCGCCGAGGTGGGCTCGCTGGCGGTGCGCCCGCTGCCCGCCGCCGAGGGCCCCTCGGTCGGCGACGCGCTGTTCCGGCTCGACTGGACCCCGGTGCTCGGCGCGGCCGACACCCCGGCCACGCTCGCCGTCCTCGGCGCGCCGGGCCGCTTCCCGGCCGAGGTCGCCTACCCGGACCTGGACGCGGTGGCGGCGGCGGGCCCGCAGGGACCGGACTCGATCCTGCTGCCCCTGCCCACCACCGGCGACGACCCGGCCGCGGCCGGACGGGCGGCGGTCGAGGGGCTGCTGCCGGTCCTGCGCCGCTGGGCCGAGGACGACCGGCTGGCGGGCAAGCGGCTCGTGGTCGTCACCACCGGCGCGGTGTCGGTGGACGGCGAGGACTCGCCCGGCCTGGCGCACGCCGCCCTGTGGGGGCTGCTGCGCTCGGCGCAGGTCGAGCACCCGGACCTGGTGGGCCTGGTCGACGTGGACGGCGACCCCGCCTCCGACCTGGTCCTGCCCGCCGCCCTGACCGCCGGGGAGCCGCAGCTCGCGGTGCGCGGCGGCCGGGCGTTCGCGCCCAGGCTGGTCCGGGCCGGGTTGCCCGCGGCGGCGCCCGACTTCGGCGCCGGCCGGGTCCTGGTCACCGGCGGCCTGAGCGGCGTCGGCGCGCCCGTCGCCCGGCACCTGGTCACCGCGCGCGGCGTCACCGACCTGCTGCTCACCAGCCGTCGCGGCCAGGACGCGCCCGGCGCGGCCGAGCTGGTCGCGGAGCTGACCGGTCTCGGCGCCTCGGTCGAGGTCGCCGCGTGCGACGTCGCCGACCGCGACGCCGTCGCCGCCCTGCTGGAGGGCCGGGAGCTCTCGGCGGTCGTGCACTCGGCGGGCGTCGTCGACGACGCGCTGCTGTCCGGGCTCACCCCCGAGCAGGTGGCGGCGGTCTGGCGGCCCAAGGCCGAGGCCGCCTGGCACCTGCACGAGCTGACGCGGGGCCACGACCTGACCGCGTTCGTGCTGTTCTCCTCGCTGGTCTCGGTGGTCGGCGGAGCGGGCCAGTCCGCCTACGCCGCCGCCAACGGCTTCCTCGACGCGCTCGCCGCGCACCGCCGCGCCCAGGGCCTGCCCGCCACCTCGGTGGCGTGGGGCCTGTGGACCGGGGTGGGCAGCGCGATGACCGGGGAGCTGGGGGAGCGGGACCTGCGGCGCATGGCGTCCTCCGGGGTGCTGGGCCTGCGGCCCGCCGAGGGGCTGGCGCTGCTCGACGCGGCGGTCGCCTCGGACCGGGCCGACCTCGTGGCGGCCAGGCTGGACCTGGCGGCCGTGCGGCAGGCGTCCGGCGCGGTGCCCCCGGTGTTCCGGGCGCTGGTGCGCGGGGCGGTCAGGCGGGTCGCCGGGACCGGCGCGCCCACCTCGGGGCCGTCGGTGGCCGAGCAGGTCGCCGCGCTGCCGCCCGCCCGGCGGCGCGACCACCTCGTGGAGCTGGTGCGCGGTCTGGTGGCGGGCGTCCTCGGGCAC
>NZ_JBQGCX010001042.1:0-4976 GCF_052038725.1 Actinosynnema sp. | reverse complement strand
GGGGACGTCATCGGCGGCTCCCGGTGCGCAGCTCCTCGTAGGCCGGGGCGTCGCCGTCGAGCACGCGCTGCCAGGCGCGCTCGAACAGGGCCGCCACCGGCTCGACCGGGACGATCGCGCCGCCGCGCTTGGCCGGTTCGTAGCCGAAGGCCACGTCGAACATCGCGGCCTTCCACGTCTCCACCGGCAGGTGCGGCTTCTTCAGGTCCGACCAGCCGCCCGGCAGGAACAGCGACCGGCCCGCCCGCGCCCGCTTGGCGCTGAGCACCAGGTCGGTCTCGGCCAGCTCGGCGCGCGCCTTCTTCAGCCGCGCGGGCTTCCACCCGGTCCACCGGGCCGTGTTGGCGTCGGTCGGGTCGGGAAGGGCCAGCAGCTGGAGGTACAGCACGGCCGCGTCGGCGGACAGGCCGAACCGCTCGGCCGCCTGCTCGACCAGGTGCGGGACCGAGAACGCCGGGTCCTGGAAGAACACCTCCGGGTCGGTGCCCTCGGGCGCGACCGCCGCGCACAGCGCGGTCAGCCCGTCGGTGGCGAGCAGGTCGCCGCAGGCGATGACGTCCGACGAGTACGACTGCTCGGCCAGCGCCTGGAACACGGCCCGGTCCTGCGGGCGCACCCGCGCGGGCCACGCGATCAGGGTGCAGTACTCCTCGGAGGTGGTGACCACGTCCAGCCACCCCCCGTGGTTCGTGATCGCGCCGATCGTGCGGTCGGCGGTGATGCCGAGCATCTTCTCCACGGCCACCGTCTCACGCCACGTGCCGAGCTGGATCGCCAGGTCCCGGCTGGCGTTGCGGGCGCGCACCAGCTCCAGCGCGACGGGCAGCCGCGAGCGCAGCGGCGAGGCCGCGGGCAGCCGGTAGGCCAGCCAGGTCAGCGCCTCCAGGGACACCGTCAGGTGGTGGCCGGTGAAGCCCTCGCTCTCGCGCATCTTCAGGTTGTTCTCGACGATGTGCATCCGCGCGTCGGTGGTGAGCCACTCGGTGCGCTCGGGGTTGAGCAGCGCGGCGAGCGTGGTCTCCGGCGAGCGGCCGGTCAGCGACTTGCTGGCGTCCAGCAGCACGTCGTCGGGCACCTGCACGCGCCTGCCGCGCGCGTCCACCCACACCCGCGCGACGGCCTCGACGTCCGGGCCGCCCTCCCACAGCGCCACCGGGTCGGCGGGCACGGCGGCGGCGAGCAGCTCGCGGCGGAACCGCTTGTCGGTGTCGCGCAGGCCCTGCCTGGCGGCCTTGAGCTCGGCGGCGGACAGGCCGATGAGCTTGCGCTGCTCGGTGGTCAGGAAGTTCGCGCCCCAGGTCTCGATCTCTGGCATCCCGGCGAGCAGCCGCGCCGACACCGAGGTGCCGAGGCGGGTCAGCCCGGCCAGCTCCTCGGGGGCGTCGGCGCGCCACGGCGCGGGGCCGCGCTCGGCGAGCACGTCCAGGAACCGCAGCACGTCCGCGCCGGTCAGGGCGCCGCGCAGCTCGCGCGAGTAGGACAGCGTGGCCTTGGGCGGCAGGGCGAACCGGCCGGGCTCGGGGCTGAACTGGAGGCCCTCCACCAGGTAGGTGTCGTCCTCGCGGGAGCCGCTGTTGGTGGTGAACGTGGCGAAGCCGCCGCCCAGCGGGAGCACGGCGTGCTTGGTCAGCTGGGTCTTCACCGGGAGGTTGATCCCGACCACGCGCCAGCGGCCGGTGCCGTCGACCAGTCCGGCGTCGGCGAGCGAGCGCAGCAGCAGGACCAGGGCCTCCCGCTCCGGCTCGGGGGTGAGCGGCGAGGCCGCGCGGTGCAGCAGCGCGGGCAGCTCGGGCAGCACCTTGTGCCAGGTGGTGCTGTCCGGGTGCGGCAGCGCCTTCGCCAGGGCGGGACCGGCGGCGGCCTGCCCGAGCGCGGCGATCAGCTCGGGCAGCGTCGTCGCGCCGGAGTGGCCGGACCGGTAGCGGTAACCGCCGAACCAGTCGAGCGCGCCCTCGACGGCCTCCGCGCTCACGACCGGGCCGCTCGGGGCGAGCGCGTCCAGGTCGGTGGTGCGGGCCGCCTCGGCGACCGGCGCGAACGCCCGGTAGCCCACCAGCAGCTTCGCGGCCCGGCGCACCAGGTCGGACACGCCGACGACCAGCGCCGGGTGGGTCAGGCCGGGCAGCGCCTCGGCGACGGCCTCCGCGACCAGGTCGCGCGGGGCCTTCTCACCGCGCACGCGGCGCAGCAGCGCGCCCAGCCGCCAGCGGTGCGCGGTGGGCAGCTCGTCGCGCTCCTCCTTCGGCAGCGCGGCCTCGGCGACCGCGGCGGCGAGCAGGGCCTCGGCGGCCTCGCGGGTGACCGCGCGCAGCGCCGCCGAACCGGCCTCGTCGCGCGGGCGCAGCACGTGCCACCAGCCCATCGGCGGCATCAGCGGGGTGCCCGCCGAGTAGTCCGCGTGCTGCTGGCCGACGCCGTCCAGGGAGCCCACGACGACGCCGTGCTCGTCGAGCAGGTCGATGGTCCGGTAGTGCGACACGAGGGTGAGCTTGCCGCCACCGGGCAGGGCGAGCTGCCCGACCGGCGCGTAGCGCTCGCCGTCGGTCAGGTGCACCCGCCTGCCGTCGACGCCCTCGGCCAGCCAGGACTTGTCGGCCTGGCGGCGCACCCGCCAGCCGTGCAGGCCGTTCGCCTCGCCCAGCGGGCTGCCGGTGGTGGCCGGGACGGACGGGCGCAGGCTGCAGGAGTGCACGTTCAGCGAGGCGCCGTCGGCGGCGAAGTCCTCCAGGAACGCGGGCAGGCTCGCCCGGCCGAGCTCGCCGGTGGCCGGGTCGACCTCCACGAGGCCCTGGCCGCCCTCGGGCAGGGGCCCGAGGGCCCACAGGTTGGCGCCGTCGCCGTAGACCCGCCGGGGCGAGGGGATGTGCGTGTCGCCGCGCTGGAGCAGCCTGCCGCCGGTGAACAGGCCCGCGGGCGTGGTGATCGCGGGCTCCGGGGTGGAGCCGCCGTAGTAGCTGTTCTCGCGGTTGGTCTGGAAGATCTTGCTGGGCGCGTCGCTCCAGTAGCCCAGCTCCTCGTCCGGGCCCTGCCAGCGCACCAGCAGCGCCCCGTCGTGCCAGGTGCCGGTGGGCTCGAACGACCAGCGGTGGCGCTGGTCGGCGGGGATGCGGGCCTGGTGCTCGGCGAGCACCCCGTCCGGGCCGACGACCACGAACTTCTCGGCGCGGCGCAGCACCAGCACCGGCCAGGCCCCGCCCGCGAGGACGACACCGGGGTCGTCCTTGATCTTCTCGGCCTCCAGCGCCCGGACGGCCTCCTCCAGGGCGGGCCAGCCCAGCTCGTCGAACAGGCCGGCGCGCAGCGTGTCGGCGAGGACCTGGGGGACGTCGGTGTCGGCGAAGGCCTGGGCGACCTCGGGGGTGTCGGCGAACACCTCGGGCACGGCCAGGACGCTCAACTGCTCCAGCCGCTCCCCCAGCGCGGGCAGGCCGCGCGGGGCGTCGTCGGCGGCCCTGGCGGTGTTCCACGCGGAGAGCGCGGTGCGCAGGCCGGGCACGGCGAGCACCTGGAGCAGCGCGTCCACCGTGGTCAGGCCCTTGTCGGTTCTGGCGCGCAGGCAGTTGTAGACGCCGTCGCCGAGCCGGTCGACGAACCGGGAGGCGGCGACGGCGGCGAGGTCGCGGGCGCCGGGCTCGTCGTCGCCCAGCCAGGAGCCGACCTGGTAGTCGATGTCCCTGCGCTTGGGCTCGGCGATCGGGACGCCCTCGGTGAGCAGCAGGTCGAGCAGGTCGAGCGCGTAGAAGCGCCAGCCGAGCAGCAGGCGCACCTCGTGGCCGTCGGCGACGAGCCTCGGGGCCATGGCCTCGGCCAGTTCGAGCAGCTTCGGCAGGCGCGGCTGGGCGCCCCAGTTGCTGTGGCTGACGGCGATGACGTCGGAGAGCCACTCGGCGGCGGGCCGGGGCGCGGCGGGCGCGGTCTCCACCGGGTCGGTGTACGCGCGGGTCGCGCCGCAGGCGGTGACGATGTCCAGCCACAGCGGCAGCGCGGCCGACGCGGACGGCACGAACGTGAGCAGGTGCGAGCGCACCTCCGGGTCGGCGGTGGCCATGCGCACCAGCGCGGTGCGGTAGTGCTTCCAGAAGCCCTGGCCCGCGCGCGGGATCGAGGCGCTGTCGAGCAGGGCGGTCAGCAGCCGCTCGTCCTGCTCGGCCTGGTCCAGCTTCGCGGCCTTGACCAGGCGCTTGAGGTCCTCGGGCATCCCGGTGTACGGGGGCAGGCCGCCCCTGGTGCGCTCGACGCACAGGGTGAGGAAGCCCTCGTACGCCTCCACCGGGTCGGCCCGCTTGAGCAGCACCTTCGCGTGCGCCGACAGCGCCTTGGCGGTCAGCGCGCCCGCGAACGCGAACTCCAGGAACACCTCGCGGGTGCGGGCGTTGTCGACCTCGAGGTCGTGCACCTCCTCCGCCTCGCGCGCCTTGCCGAACATGGTGGCCGCGTAGGTGGTGTTGCCGTGCTCCAGGAACGCGCGGCCTGCCTGCTCGTAGAAGGTGGGCAGGAAGTGCGGGGCGGAGCGGCCGAGCATGTCGCCGAGGGCGGTGAACCCGTCCTTGGCGGCGCCCGCGCGGGAGCGCGCCATCCTGGCCAGGCGCTGCACGTCCTTGACGAGGTTGAGCGCGTGGTGGCCGTTGGCCGGGTCGTTGACCAGCGCCCACGCCGGGAAGCCCAGCGCCTCGCGCTTGCCGGTGCCCACGCCCTCCACGCGGGAGGGGGCGCTGAAGCCGAGGAACTCGGCGGTCAGGTCCTCGGCCTTGCCGAGCACGCTCGGCACGAGCTTGACGACCACGCGCTCGCCGAGCGCCGGGTGCCCGTAGTGGCGGGCGGTGATCGTGTCGCGGTCCTCACCGGTCGAGTCGGTGCCGGGCAGCACGGCTCCTGCGGTGATCATCCTGGCGGCGGTGGCGGTCACCGGTCTCCTCCGGTCGTGAGCTGGTCGTAGGCGGGCGCGTCCCCGGTCAGCACGCGCTCCCAGGCGCGGG
>NZ_JBQGCX010001041.1:0-1892 GCF_052038725.1 Actinosynnema sp. | reverse complement strand
CTCGCCGATCGCCCCGCCAACCGCCCCGCCCGCTGGCTAGCCCGCACCGATGAAGAGACCGCGCCGCCAGGCGGATGGCGCGGCCGGGCGGACTGCGCCGCCACCCGGACTGCGCGGCCGGGCGGATCGCGCCGCCACTCGGATTGCGCGGCCGGGCGGACTGCGCCGCCCTCGGGACTGCGCCGCCATCGGGACCGCCCCGCCATCCGAACCGCCCCGCCGGGCGGACTGCGCCGCCAGGGGAACTACCGCCCCCCGGCCCGCACCGGCGAGAGGGGACTTGCCCAGGCTGAACCGAGTCGGACCGGTCCGGATCAGGCCAGGTCGGAGCGAGGCTGGAACCGGCCGATGCCGTGGCCGGGATGGTGCCGAGCCGGGGCGTTGTCGGGCACATAGTGGCACCGAGTGGCTGTCGGGACCAGGGGGCGCCGAGTGGCTGCCAGGGCCAAGCCGGTGCCAGGACCGGACCGGTGCCAGGACCGGGCCGATGCCAGGACCGGGCCGGTGCCAGGCTGGAGCCGGACCAGGCCTGGCTGGCCCGGCCAGGCCCGGCCAGACCGGTGCGCGGCGCGTGGTCGCGTGGCGCGGCGCGGATTCAGTTGTGGGGCATTGTCAGGTGCGCGTCACCTCCGCCTTCGGCTCGGTCGCGCGCGGCGCAGCGCCCCTCGGCTCCGCACCCCTCGTCGTCGCGCGTGGGCCCGGCAGGCCCGTCAGGTCGAACTCGGTCAGCCCGTGCCTGACGCCGTTGACCTGGAGCTCCACCGCGTGCGTGCCCGCGTGGTGCCGTCGGGTGGTGATCTCGCGGAACGGGTGGCGCTTGGTCAGCAGGGCGCGTTCGCCCGGTTCCAGCACGCGCGTGGTCAGCTTGAACACCTTCGGCGTCCGCGAACCGTCCGCCTTCACGTAGTGCACCGCGTAGTCGATCGCCAGCCGCGCCGCCTCCCGACCTCGGTTCACCACCTCCGCCGTGAACTCCAGCTCGCCCCCGAAGCGCACCTGCGTCCCTGCCAGCACCGGGCCGCCGACCTCAACCTCCGCCGCCCCGTACCCCAGCAGCCCCAGCGCCCCCGGATCACCGCGCTTGACCAGGGTGCGCAGCGCGTGCCGCACCAGCCGGGGCGTCGTCGGCGCCGGGTCGGCCAGCCAGCGGCCCGCCACGTCGACCACCAGCTCCGGGGCCAGCCTGCTCACGTCGTTCAGGTGGTTGGCCACCGAGCGGCGCACGTACTCCGACCCGTCCGCGCGCAGCGCCTCCAGGATCGGCAGCGCCCGCGCCGGCTCCGCCGTCAGCCCCGGCACCCGTCTGCCCCACGGCAGGAACGGCCGGGTGCCCTCGCTGGCCAGCCGCCGCACGTGCTCGTCCGGCGACGCCGTCCACGCCAGCGCCACCTCCAGGGTCGTGCCCAGGTCGGCCAGAAGGAACGCGCGCAGCGCGAACTCGCCGGTCAACCGCCCGGTCAGGGCCGCCAGCACGGCCAGGCCCTCCCGGACCCGGTCGGTCGACGCGGCGCGCGCCGCCAGCGCCTCGGACAGCGGCCACACCGCCCAGCCGCCGAACCCCGGATCGGTCAGCGCCGCCAGCAGCACCGCCTCGAACGCCGACCAGTCCTCCGGCAGGTCGGCCAGCACCGCGTCCGCGACCAGCCTGGTCCGGCCCGCCAGCGCGACGCCGTCCAGCGCGCCCGCGACCTCGGCCACGCGCGGGCAGGGCGCCCCGGCCAGGCGCAGGCGCTCGGCCAGGTCGAGGACGGTCGTGGGGCTCAGGAGCTCAGCGGCTGTGGGCACGGGAACCATTGTCCGGAGAGGTCTGACAGTTCACGGGCGCGCGGGGGAGGCGGGGGGCGGGGACCGGGCCAGTTCACCCGTTCGTGGAGCGCGTCACCGCCCGACGC
>NZ_JBQGCX010001040.1:0-8400 GCF_052038725.1 Actinosynnema sp. | reverse complement strand
CGGCCCGACCCTGTCATCCACCAGCCGCTTCGGCCGCCGCACCAGCGACCCACCCGCCGCTGTCCAGCCGCACCGATCCCCGGCCCGGCCCGCCCTGGTCACCCACCAGCCGCACCGGTCGCCCCAGCCGCTTCGGCCGCCACACCCGCGACCCACCGGCCACTGTCCGGCCGCACCGATCCCCGCCCCCACCCCGGTCGTCCACCGGCCACCCCGGTCGCCGCTCCTGTCCGCCCACCAACACCCGAGCCGTCCCGCCCCCGGAGGTCCCGCTCCCGCCGCCGTGCCCGCGTCGGACTCCACCCCGCTCCCCCGCAGCCCTTCGGGGAGCCCGTTCCGGCCTCCCCGGCCGTCCGGGCGCGCGGAAACCCGTCAGCGGGCCGACGAGGCGGCCGGAACGGCGTCCGGTGCGGGCGCGGGGTGGTTCCGGGGGCCGGGCGGGCTGTGCCCGAGCTCACTGTCACCTCTCGCGCCCCCGTCTCGCTCCTCCCGTGGCTGACGTCGTGTGGCTGACGCCTCGTGGTCGACGTCGAGAGGAGACGGTGATGTCCGAGCGAGTTGTGGTGCTGGGGGCCGGTTACGCGGGTCTGGCCGCGGCCAAGCTGGCGGCCCGGTGGACCGGCGCGCGGGTGACGCTCGTCAACGAGCGCGACCGCTTCGTGCAGCGGGTCCGGCTGCACCAGCTGGCTGCGGGCCGGCCCGAGCGGCGGCTCCCGCTGCGGGACCTGCTGGCCGGGACCGGCGTCGAGCTGGTCGTGGGCCGGGCGGAGGCGATCGACCTGGGGGCGCGCGAGGTGCGCGTGGGCGACCGCGCGCTGCCCTACGACCGCCTGGTCTACGCCCTGGGCAGCGGCGCCGACCTGGGGTCGACGCCGGGCGTGGCCGAGCACGCCCACTCGGTGGCCGACGCCGAGTCCGCCGAGCGCCTGCACCGCGCCCTGTCGGGCGGGGGCTCGGGGGCGCGGGCAGGCCGGAGGTCCGTCGTGGTCGTCGGCGGCGGGCTGACCGGCGTGGAGACCGCCGCCGAGCTGGCCGAGGCCGGGCACTCCGTGGCGCTGCTGTCGTCGGGCGCGGTGGGCGCGGGCCTGTCCCCGAAGGCGGTGCGGCACCTGCACCGGGCGTTCGCGCGGCTGGGCGTGCGGGTGCGGGAGGGCTGCCGGGTCGAATCGGTGGACGCGCGGGGCGTGCGGGTCGACGGGGTGCGCGAGGCGGCGGACGCGGTCGTCTGGACGGCGGGCTTCCGGGTGCCGCCGCTGGCCCGCGAGTCGGGCCTGGCGGTGGACGCCTCGGGCAGGCTCCTGGTCGACGGCGCGATGCGCTCGACCTCGCACCCGGAGGTGATCGGCGTCGGCGACGCGGCGGCGATGCGCAGGGCGGACGGCCAGGAGATGCGTATGGCCTGCGCGACGGCGGGCCCGAACGCCCAGCGCGCGATCCGGGCGCTGGCCCAGGAGCTGGCGGGCGCCGAGCCCACCCCGACCCGCTTCCGGTACGTCGGCCAGTGCGTCAGCCTGGGCAGGCGCGACGCCGTGCTCCAGTTCACGCACCCGGACGACACCCCGCGCGACCTGGTCCTGACCGGCCGCGCGGCGGCGCTGGCCAAGGAGGCGATCATCGCCTACACCGTCGCCTTCCAGCGCCGCCCGACCCTCCCCAGCGGAGCCTGACGGCCCCGGCGCGACCACCCGCGGGCACCGCCGGACGCCGCGCGCAGGCACCCGGCCGCCCCACCCGCCGGGTTGTTCACCAATCCCCCCGGTGAACACCCGGTCAGGGCTCGAACCGGTACCCCATCCCCGGTTCGGTCACCAGGTGCCGGGGCCTGGACGGCTCGGGCTCGAGCTTCCTCCGCAGCTGCGCCAGGTAGACCCGCAGGTAGTGGGTCTCCTTGGCGTACGCGGGCCCCCACACCTCCTGCAGCAGCTGCCGCTGCGCGACGAGCTTGCCCGGATTGCGCACCAGCACCTCCAGCAGCCCCCACTCGGTCGGCGTCAGGTGCACCTCGGCGCCCTCCCGGTGCACCTTCTTCGCGACCAGGTCCACCGTGAACGCCCCCGTCCGCACCACCGCCTCGCCGGCGTCGGCGGGCGCGGCGGAGCGGCGGACGGCCGCGCGGAGCCTGGCCAGCAGCTCGTCCATGCCGAACGGCTTGGTCACGTAGTCGTCGGCCCCCGCGTCGAGCGCCTCGACCTTGTCGGTCGAGTCGACGCGCGCGGAGAGCACGATGATCGGCACGGTCGTCCACCCGCGCAGCCCGGCGATCACCTCGGTCCCGTCGACGTCGGGCAGCCCGAGGTCGAGCACCACCACGTCCGGCTTGCCCTCGGCGGCGGCCCTGAGCGCGGCGGCGCCGTCGTGGGCGGTGAGCACCTGGTAGCCGCGGGCGGACAGGTTGATCCGGAGCGCCCGGACGATCTGCGGCTCGTCGTCGACCACCAGCACCTTCGTCATGCGACCCTCCTCGCGCGGCGGGGTGGGCGCGCGGTCCGCCTGCCCACGTCCATTGTGCGCGTTCGGGTGAAGGCGCCACGCCGATGTGATCTTCCTCGGACAACCTCACCCGAAAGTGTGGCATTGACGGAACCTTGACGCACTCAGACGATGCATTTACGCAAGATTGACGGGTGTCTCGCCGCACTGGTGCGGATAAGGGCGAGTACATACGGGTGTGAATAGTTGGTAGCTATGGACATCGGTCCTTCTTCAGTGCGAATGTCCTGACCGGATTAGGACAAGTGCTCACCGTGGGTGAGCCGCGGGGAGGCATTCCATGACCGCCAGTGTGACCAATCAGGACGCCTTACAACTCGTGGTCGCGGTGCACCGCCTGGTGCGGAGCCTGCGGCAGTCGGCGTCGGTGCGCAGGCTCCAGCCGACCCAGCTGCTGGTGCTGGCCGAGCTGTCGAACCACGGGCCGCGGCGCCTCGGCGAGCTCGCGGTGCGCGCGCTCTGCTCCCCACCGACCGCGACAACCGTGGTGACCGGCCTGGAGTCGAACGGTCTCGTCCGCCGCGAGGCCGACCCGGCCGACGGCAGGGCGACGATCGTGGTGCTGACCGGCGCGGGCCGGGAAACGGTGCTGTCGATGGCGCACGGCGAGGCCGAGCTGCTGTCGGAGCGGCTCTCGGCGCTGTCGCCGGAGGAGCAGCACCGGGTCCGCGCGGTGACGCCGCTGCTGCGCAGGCTCGCCGACCGGTGACGTCGACGGGGCCGACCAGGCCGCCGAGGCGCACGCGCCCACCGGGCCCGGCCGGGCCCGCGCGGCCCGCGCGCCCGCCGGGTCGGGCGGACCAGCCGGGCTGATCGGACAGGTGCGGCGCTCCCGCCGGGGACGGGGGCGCGCGGGAAGGTGGGGCCGCCTGCGGGGAGGCGGCGTCCCTCATCCGGGTTAACTCAACCGTGCGTCACACCAAAGAGTGAAATATGTGAAAGCGCACGGAGAACCGCACGAAGAAAAGGAAAAGGATTTCCCGAATCGAATCAGGCGGGCGCCGACCGGGCGATCGGGCCGCCGACGAACCGCGAACTCCCCTAACGGGCGGCGGTCTTGGCGTCCCTCGGCCGGGGCTGGCACCGGGGGCACGAGTACGAGGAGCGGTTCATGAACGGCTCCCGCACGATCGCCGTCCCGCACCACGCGCACGGCCGGTCCTCCTGCCCGTACACCGCGAGCGACCGGTCGAAGTACCCCGACTGCCCGTTCACGTTGACGTACAGCGCGTCGAACGACGTCCCGCCCTGCCCGAGCGCCTCCAGCATCACCTGCGTGGCGTGCCCGAGCAGCTCGGCGGTCTTGGCGGTGGTCAGCTTGGCCGTGGGCCGCAGCCCGTGCAGCCTGGCGCGCCACAGCGACTCGTCGGCGTAGATGTTCCCGACCCCGGACACGAGCGTCTGGTCGAGCAGCGCCCGCTTCACGTCCGTCTTCCGCGACCGCAGCGCCCGCACGGCCGCGTCGGCGTCGAACTCCGGGTCCATCGGGTCGCGGGCGATGTGCGAGACCTGCCGGGGCAGCCAGGTCCCGTCGACCTCCACCAGCTCGTCCAGCGCGAGCCCGCCGAACGTCCGCTGGTCCACGAACCGCAGCTCAGGGCCGTCGTCCTCGAACACGACCCGGACCCGCAGGTGCTTCTCGTCGGGCGCCCCGACCGGCTGGACGAGCATCTGCCCGCTCATCCCGAGGTGCGCGAGCACCGCCTCGCCGCCGGACAGGTCGACCCACAGGTACTTGCCGCGCCTGCGCGCCGCGTCCATGCGCTGCCCGGTCAGCCGAACGGCGAAATCCGCCGCCCCCGGAAGGTGGCGGCGGATCGCTCGGGCGTGCAGCACCTCGACGGAGGCGACGGTGCGGCCGGTGACGTGCTCGTGCAGCCCTCGGCGGACCACTTCGACTTCGGGCAGCTCGGGCACGTGCGGTGATCAGTCCTCGGTGGTGCCCGCGGCGGCGTGCTCCGCGGTCTCGGCGCGGGTGGCGACCTCGCGCTCCAGCTCCTCCAGCAGTTCGAAGGCCGCGGCCTGCGGCTTCGTCGGCTTGAGCATCCAGCCGCCCGCCTGCGCGGTGTCGCGCACGAGGACGAGGCCCTGGATGCCGCCGCTGCGGGCGGCGCTGAGCGGACGGGAGGTGTGGCCGCGGTGGTGGGCGCGCCTGCTCCGGACGTTCGTGGCGTACATGTCGGCGTCAGTCTTCCTGGTCGGGTGAAGTCCGCTAGTTCGCCGAGCCCTGGCCGTTCTGCTCCGCGCCGTCGGCCGCGTCCTCGCCGTCGTCTGCCTTGTCGGACAGGACGCGCCAAGCGGCCTCGGCCGCCTTCTGCTCGGCTTCCTTCTTGGTGCGGCCGTCGCCTGAACCGTGGGGCTTGCCACCGACGTACACCGTCGCGGTGAACTCCTTGCGGTGGTCCGGCCCCTGGTCGTCCACCCGGTACTCGGGGACGCCCAGCCCTGACGAGGCGGTCAGCTCCTGCAAGCTGGTCTTCCAGTCCAGACCCGCGCCCCGGAGCGGCGCCTCGGCCAGCAGCGGGTCGAACAGGTGGTGGACCAGTTGACGTGCGGTGTCTATCCCGAACTGCAGGTACACCGCTCCGATGACGGCTTCGAGGCCGTCGGCGAGAATGCTCGCCTTGTCCCTGCCCCCGGTGAGCTCCTCGCCGCGGCCGAGCAGCAGGTGACCGCCGAGCCCGTCCGCGCCGAGCCCGCGGGCGACGCCCGCGAGCGCGTGCATGTTGACCACGCTGGCCCGCAGCTTCGCCAACTGCCCCTCGGGGCGGTCGGGGTGCGCGCGGTACAGGTGGTCCGTCACGACGAGCCCGAGCACCGCGTCGCCCAGGAACTCCAACCGCTCGTTCGGCGGCAGGCCGCCGTTCTCGTACGCGTACGAGCGGTGGGTCAGGGCGAGCGTGAGCAGCTCGGCGTCCAGGGGGACGCCGAGCGCTTCAAGCAGCGGGGTGCGGTCGACGGATCGACCGCGCGACGACCTACCCCCCATGGTGCCGTACTACCTTCGCCAGGGAGATCAGGCCGGCTGGACGACCTGGCGGCCGTCGTACTGACCGCAGGTCGGGCAGGCCACGTGCTGGGGCTTCGGCTGGCGGCAGGCCTTGTTGGAGCAGGCCACCAGGTGCACGGCGGCGGTCTTCCACTGAGCGCGGCGCGAGCGCGTGTTCGAGCGCGACATCTTCCGCTTCGGGACGGCCACGACTAGTTCTCCTCTGGATTGTCACGATTCCCGTCGAACCGCGCCTGCAGCGCGGCCCACCGGGGGTCAATCGTCTCATGCCCGTGGTCGGGGCCGAGATCTGCCAGCCTGCCGCCGCAGTCGACGCACAGCCCGAGGCAGTCCGGCGAGCACAGCGGCACCTGCGGCAGCGCGAGCACGAGGGCGTCGCGCACCACGGGTTCGAGGTCGATCAGGTCGTCGTGGACCCGGCTGACCTCGTCCTCCTCGGTGGTCTCGTCGGTGGTGCTGTCGGGGTACGCGTACAGCTCCGTCAGCCCCACCTGGACGTCTGACGACAGCGGGTCGAGGCAGCGCGAGCACTCCCCCTCCACCGTCGTGGAAGCGGTGCCCGTGACGAGGACGCCCTCGACCACCGATTCGAGCAGGAGGTCGAGCTCGACCTCGCCGCCCTCGGGCACCGCGATCACACCGAGCAGACCGAGACCTTCAGCCGGAACCGTCCTGCGGTAGGCGCGGCTGGAGCCCGCGCGACGCCCGAGGTCCCTGGTGTCGATGACCCAGGGCCCTGGTGCTGTGGAACGCGCGTGCGCGCGGCTGTGTTCAGGCATGGTGATTCGGTGTGTCGAGCTCGGTGGTGCTGGTGGCTGCCGGGCGATCTGCCACGGCCAACCGCTCAAGAGTACGGGACAACCGGGGCCGTGGCGAAATCGGCAGGTCGGGGCGGTGCTAGTCCTGGTAGTCGTAGGGCGCGGTCGCGCTGGCGACGGCCGGGCCGCGCAGGTGCGAGCGCCCCTTGCCGACGCTGCGCAGGGTGTGCGCGAGCAGGTCCTCGAAGTCGGCGAGCTTGCCGTCGACGTACGCGTCGCACTCACCGCGCAGCCGCATCGCCTCCGCCTGGGCGGCCTCCATGACGCGCGCGGACTCGACGTGCGCGGCCTGCACGACCTCGGTCTGGTCGACCAGCCGGGCCTGCTCGGCCCGCCCCTCCTCGATCGCGCGCTCGTAGTTGGCGCGCCCGGCCTGGACCATCCGGTCCGCCTCGGAGTGCGCCCGGCCCACCAGGTCCTCGTACTCCTGGCGCCCGGCGGCGACGGCCCGCTCGGCCTGCTCCTCCGCCTCGGCGACCAGGCGCTCGGCGCGCGCGCTGGCCTCGGACAGCATCCGCTCGGCCTCGTGCTGCGCCTCGGCGAGCATCCGGTCCGCCTCGGAGCGGGCCTTGCTGGTGGCCTGGTCGGCCTCGTGCTGCGCCTTGCCGACGAGCTCGTCGCGGTGGTCGAGCACGTCCTGCGCGTCGTCCAGCTCCGCCGGGATGGCGTCGCGGACGTCGTCGAGCAGTTCGAGCACGTCGCCCCTGGGGACCACGCACCCCGAGGTCATGGGCACGCCCCGCGCCTCTTCGACGATCGTGACCAGCTCGTCGAGGGCCTCGAACACCCGGTACACGTCACACTCCTCGCGCCACTGCCGATGTGCTCAACCTAGTGTGCCCTGCCCGTCACCGGGCGAGGGGGAGCGCGGTCGGGCGTGTCCGCACCCGAGCGGGTCCGGCGGGCGGGCCCGCCGGGTCAGCGGCGCTCGGCGAGGCGCTGGGTGAGCCTGGTCAGGATGCTGGGCGGGAGCAGGGTGGAGACGTCGCCGCCGTAGTTGGCGACGTCCTTCACCAGCGAGCTGGCCAGGAAGCTGTAGATGGGGTTCGTCGGCATGAACAGGGTCTCGACACCGGTGAGCTGGTGGTTCATCTGGGCCATCTGCAGCTCGTAGTCGTAGTCGCTGACCGCGCGCAGGCCCTTCACGATGGCCTGGATGTCGTTCTCCCGGCAGTAGTCGACCAGCAGGCCGTGCCAGGAGTCGACCCGCACGTTCGGCCACTGCGCGGTGACCTCGCGGAGCATCTCGGTGCGCTCCTCGACCGAGAACAGCGTCTTCTTGCTCTTGTTGATGAGCACCGAGACGACGATCTCGTCGAAGAGCCCGGCGGCTCTGCCGATGATGTCCAGGTGTCCGTTGGTGGCCGGGTCGTAGGAGCCGGGGCACACGGCACGCGTCATGGGCGGGACGGTAGCACCAGTGCCGATGCGCCCAGGGGCGTCGTGGGATGCGTCACCCGCGCGCCTGCGGGTGTTCGGCCCAGTGCAGTGCGGTGTCCCCGTATCGCTTGCCGCGCAACGGTTCCAACGGGCTCGGCCAGACGGGTTCGGGGCTGCGGGACGCGCGCTCGACCACCAGGAGGGTTCCGGGCGCGGTCCAGCCGTTCGCGACCAGGTCGGCGAGGACGCGGTCGAGCTGCTCGTCCGTGACGGCGTAGGGGGGGTCGGCGAGGACGACGTCGCACGGGCGCTCCGGCGGGGCGGCGACGACCGCCTCGGCCGGGCGGTGCAGGACGGTCGCGCCGGGCAGGCGGAGAGCGGCGGCGTTCGCGCGCAGGACGTCGGCGGCGCGGCGGTCGGACTCGACGAAGGTCGCGGTCGCCGCGCCCCTGGACAGGGCCTCGAAGCCGAGCGCGCCGGACCCGGCGTAGAGGTCGAGGACGTGCGCGCCGTCCAGGTCGAGGAAGGTCTCCAGCGAGCTGAAGAGGGCTTCCCGGACGCGGTCGGAGGTGGGGCGGGTGCCCTTGGGCGGCACCTGCAGGCGGCGTCCGCCCGCCGCGCCCGCGACGATCCTGGTCACGGGGGGAGTTTTCCAAACGGCCCCGCCGCGCCGTCCCGCCGGGTTCGCGGGACGACGCGGCG
>NZ_JBQGCX010001039.1:0-1893 GCF_052038725.1 Actinosynnema sp. | reverse complement strand
TGTTCAGGAAGTACCGCGTCCCCGGTGTCGCCAGCTCCAGGATCTTCGCCACGTACCTGCCCCGCATCGCCTCCGGGAACGCGATCAGCGCCGCGCGGTCGTACACCACGTCCACCCTCCCCAGATCCCCCCTCCCCAGGTCGAACAGGCTCTGGTTCCGGATCGTCAGGTTCCCCGCGGTGAACACGCCCTCGTCCACCTCCGTCGGCGACAGGCCGTTCTCCGCGAAGAACTCCTCCACCGCCCGCCCGACCAGCTCCACGCCGACCACCCGTTCCGCCCGTTCGGCGAAGAACAGCAGGTCGACCGACTTCCCGCACAGCGGCACCAGCACCACCCGCCCCTCCAGGGGGACGCGCTCGGCCAGCAGTTCGGCGTGCGGGTGCACCCGCCTGAGGTGGAAACTCGTCCGGGAGCCGCCCTCGGCCCACGAGTCCACCCAGAACTCCTCTTCCACAACCTGCGACGATAAGCCCGACCGCGCCCCGCGCCTGTTACCCGATCGGGCGGTGTCCCGAACGGGGGCGCTGGTCGGCAGGGGGGTCTTCACAAGGTCCACACCGGCCTGGGGCGACACTGGGACGCGTCGCACAACCCCGTCTAGGAGGACCCTTGTCCGAGCCCGCCGCCGAGGCGCACACCACGCCGGCTCGTGACGCCCAGCTGCTCGAACGCACCGTGTTCGAGGTCAAGCGGGTGATCGTCGGCCAGGACCGGCTGGTCGAGCGGATGCTCGTCGGCCTGCTCGCGAAGGGCCACCTGCTCCTGGAGGGCGTGCCCGGCGTCGCCAAGACCCTGGCCGTGGAGACCTTCGCGACCGTGGTGGGCGGCAGCTTCTCGCGCGTGCAGTTCACGCCGGACCTCGTGCCCGCCGACATCCTCGGCACCCGCATCTACCGGCAGGCCAGCGAGAGCTTCGACGTGGAGCTCGGCCCGGTCGTCGCGAACTTCGTCCTCGCCGACGAGATCAACCGCGCGCCCGCCAAGGTCCAGTCCGCGATGCTGGAGGTCATGGCCGAGCGGCACGTGTCCATCGGCGGCAAGACCTTCCCCATGCCCACCCCGTTCCTGGTCCTGGCCACCCAGAACCCCATCGAGAACGAGGGCGTCTACCCGCTCCCCGAGGCGCAGCGCGACCGGTTCCTGTTCAAGATCCAGGTCGAGTACCCCACGGCCGAGGAGGAGCGGGAGATCGTCTACCGGATGGGCGTCGAGGCCCCCGTGCCGCAGCAGGTCCTCAGCCCCGAGGAGCTGGTGCGGCTGCAGGGCGTGGCCTCGCGGGTGTTCGTGCACCACGCGCTCGTCGACTACGTGGTGCGGCTGGTCATCGCGACCCGCGCGCCCAAGGAGCACCAGCTGGGCGACGTCGCGGGCTGGGTCGCGTACGGCGCCTCGCCGCGCGCCAGCCTCGGCATCATCGCCGCCTCGCGCGCGCTGGCCCTGGTGCGCGGGCGCGACTACGTGCTGCCCCAGGACGTGGTGGACGTGGTGCCGGACGTGCTGCGGCACCGGCTCGTGCTGTCCTACGACGCGCTCGCCGACGGCGTCCCGCTCGACCACATCATCACCCGCGTCCTGCAGACCGTGCCGCTGCCGCAGGTGTCGGCCCGGCCCCAGGCAGGCGGCGCGCCGCAGCCCGTGGGCAGGCCGTGACCCCAGCAGACAACACCAACACCACCACCGCGGGATCGGGCGCGCAGGGGCCGGGGACGCCGGGGGTGCGGGCGGCGGGGGCGCAGAACCCCAGCGGCCTGAACCCCAGCGGCCTGAACCCCGACGCGGAACCGGAGGGCGTGGCTGACCGGCCCCGCTGGGCCCCGCCCGCGCTGCACGGCGGTCGCATGGAGGCCGCCCTGCGCACCCTGGAGCTGGAGGTCAACCGGCGGCTCGACG
>NZ_JBQGCX010001038.1:0-11606 GCF_052038725.1 Actinosynnema sp. | reverse complement strand
TGACGCTGCCCACCGAGCGCGGGCTGCTGCCGGGCAGCGGGTCGCTGGTCCGGGCGCTCCTGGCGGCCACGGAAGCCGAGCCGCTAGTCGCGGGCAAGCCCGCCGTGCCGCTGCTGGAGCAGGCGGCGAAGTCCGCGGGCGCGCAGCGACCGCTCGTGGTCGGCGACCGGCTCGACACCGACATCGCGGGCGCCTGCAACGCGGGCATGGACTCGCTCCTGGTGCTCACCGGGGTGTCCACCCGCGAGGAGGCCATGGCGCTGCCGGAGGAGCTGCGGCCCACCCACATCGCCGACGACCTGTCGGTGCTATCGGCTACCGTGAACGGGTGAGCTTCGACGTTCCCCTGCCCGGCCCACCGCGTGACCCGGTCGCCGGGATCGACGACGCGCTGGCCGGGCTCGACGGGCTTGCCCAGGTCGAGGTCGCGCTGCACGTCGCGCGGTTCGACGAGGCGCACGCCGCGCTGACCACGGCCCTCGCCAGCATCGACAAGGTGTGACGCGACGTGGCTCGCAGGGCTCGGCTCGACGCCGAACTGGTCCGCAGGGGCATGGCCCGCTCCCGTGAGCACGCCAGCCAGCTCGTCGCCGAGGGCAAGGTGACGGTGCGCGGCTCGGTGGCCACCAAACCGGCCACGGCCGTCGAGCTGGACACGGCGCTGGTGGTGCGCGACACCGACGACCCCAACTGGGCGTCGCGGGGCGCGCACAAGCTCGTCGGCGCCCTGGAGGCGTTCGACGGGGTCGACGTGGCCGGCAAGCGGTGCCTGGACGCGGGCGCGTCCACCGGCGGGTTCACCGACGTGCTGCTGCGCGCCGGGGCCCGGCAGGTGGTGGCGGCCGACGTCGGCCGGGGGCTGCTGGACTGGAAGTTGCAGACCGACGAGCGCGTGGTCGTGAAGGACCGGACGAACGTGCGCTCGCTCACGCCCGAAGTCATCGGCGGCCCCGTGGAACTCGTGGTGGCCGACCTGTCGTTCATCTCGTTGAGGCTGGTGCTGCCCGCGCTGGCCGCGTGCCTCGACGAGGAGGGCGACCTGCTGCCCATGGTGAAGCCGCAGTTCGAGGTCGGCAAGGAGCGCCTGGGGTCCGGCGGTGTCGTCCGCGACCCCGAGCTGCGCGCCGCCGCCGTCCTGGAGGTCGTGGAGGCCGCGGCGGGCCTGGGGCTGCGGCTGCACGGGGTCGTCGCGAGCCCGCTGCCGGGACCGTCCGGCAACGTGGAGTTCTTCGCGTGGCTGCGGCGCGGGCGACCGCTGGACGTGGTGGACGCCGCCGCGCTGGTGCGGGCGGCAGTCGCGGAGGGACCGCAATGAGCTGCCGGGAGATCCTGCTCGTCGTCCACACCGGGCGGCCGAGCAACGTGCTGGTGGCGCAGGACGTCGCCGCCCGCTTCGCCGAGGCCGGGCGCGGGCTGCGCGTGCTCGCCGACGAGTCGCCCGAGCTGGACCCGTCCTGCTCGTACGGGGCGGTGGTGGCCGCCGACGACGAGGCCGCCGAGGGCACCGAGCTGGTGTTCGTGCTGGGCGGTGACGGGACGCTGCTGCGCGCGGCCGAGCTGGCCCGCCCGGCCGGGGTGCCGGTGCTCGGGGTGAACCTGGGGCGCGTGGGCTTCCTGGCCGAGGCGGACTCGGACGCGCTGCACGAGGCGATCAAGCACGTCATCGACGGCGCCTACGACGTCGAGGAGCGGATGACGGTGGACATCACCGCCTACGACTCCTCCGGCGCGGTGCTCCAGAGCACGTGGGCGCTCAACGAGGCCAGCGTGGAGAAGTCCTCGCGCGAGCGCATCCTCGACGTGGTGGTGGAGGTCGACGGGCGGCCGGTGTCGGCGTTCGGCTGCGACGGTGTGCTCGTCGCCACTCCGACCGGGTCGACGGCGTACGCGTTCTCGGCCGGTGGGCCGGTGGTGTGGCCGGACGTGCAGGCGCTGCTGGTGGTGCCGAGCAACGCGCACGCGCTGTTCGCCCGGCCGCTGGTGGTGTCGCCGTCGTCGGCGGTCGCGCTGGAGGTCGACCACCAGGGCCACCCCGCGGTTCTGTCCGTGGACGGGCGTCGCGGGGTGGAGCTGCCGCCGGGGTCGCGGGTGGAGGTCGTCGGGGGGCGCACGCCGCTGCGGCTGGTGAAGTTGCGCAAGGAGCCGTTCACGGACCGGCTGGTGCGGAAGTTCTCCCTGCCCGTGCAGGGCTGGCGCGGTCCGTCGGCAGGTTGAGCGTCCGATCGTCGTCCCCGCCAAGTAGGGTTCCCGCTGTGCTGGCCGAGATGCGCATCCAGGGCCTCGGTGTGATCGACGAGGCCACCCTTGAGCTCGCCGCGGGTTTCACCGTTGTCACGGGCGAGACCGGGGCGGGCAAGACCATGGTCGTGACCGGGCTCCACCTGCTGGGCGGGGGCCGGGCTGAGGCGTCGCGCGTGCGCAACGGCGCCGAACGCGCGGTCGTCGAGGGCCGGTTCCAGGCTCCGGCGGGGAGTCCCGCGGCGAAGGTCGCGGAGGAGGTCGGCGGCGAACCCGACGACGACGGTTCCGTGATCGCGGTGCGGACCGTCGGCGCGGACGGCAGATCCCGCGCGCACCTGGGCGGTCGCTCGGTGCCGGTGGGCGTGCTGTCCGAGCTGGCCGAGCAGCTGCTGGCCGTGCACGGGCAGAACGACCAGCTGCGGCTGCTGCGCTCCGCCGAGCAGCGCTCGGTGCTGGACCGGTTCGCCGGTGACGAGGTGGCCGGGCCGCTGGGCGCCTACCAGCGGGTGCGGGACGAGTGGTTGCGGGTCGCGACCGAGCTGCGGGACCGCACGCGCAGCTCTCGGGAGCTGGCGCGCGAGGCGGAGCTGCTGCGGCACGGGCTGGCGGAGATCACCGCCGTCGACCCGAAGCCCGGCGAGGACGCCGAGCTGGTGGACGAGGCGCGCAGGCTCGCCGACGCCGACCAGCTGCGCGAGTCGGCGGCGGGCGCGCAGTACGCGGTGGCCGGGTCGCCCGACGGGGACCCGGACAACCCCGGCGCGCTCGGGCTGATCGGCGAGGCGCGGCGGCGGCTGGGCGCCTCCGAGGACCCGAAGCTGCGCGAGCTGGAGCCCCGGCTGGTGGAGGCGGAGACGCTGCTGGCCGACGTGGGCGCGGAGATCGCGTCCTACCTGGAGCACCTGGACGCGGACCCGGCGCGGCTGGAGCAGGTGCTGGCGCGGCAGTCCGAGCTGAAGATGCTGACCCGCAAGTACGCGGCCGACGTGGACGGCGTGATCGCGTGGGCGGAGAACGCGTCGTCGCGGCTGTCCGGGCTGGACACCTCCGACGAGGCGCTGGCGGCGCTGGCGGCGCGGCGGGACGAGCTGGCCGTCGAGCTGGCCGGGTACGCCGAGCAGATCACGGCGGCGCGCGCCGAGGCGGCGCTGGAGCTGGGCCGCGAGGTGTCCGAGGAGCTGACCGGGCTGGCGATGCCGCACGCGAACGTGGAGGTCGCGGTGCGGCCCCGGCTCGCGGACCAGGGTGAGGCGAACGCGCTGGAGGTCGGCGGGCAGCTGCTGCACGCCGGGGCGTCCGGCGTGGACGAGGTGGAGCTGCGGCTGATCTCGCACCCCGGCGCGCCCGCGCTGCCGGTGCACAAGGGCGCGTCCGGCGGTGAGCTGTCGCGGGTGATGCTGGCGCTGGAGGTCGTGCTGTCGCACTCGGACCCGGTGCCCACGCTGGTGTTCGACGAGGTCGACGCCGGGGTCGGCGGTCGGGCCGCGGTGGAGGTGGGGCGGCGGCTGGCCAGGTTGGCGCGCAGCCACCAGGTCATCGTGGTCACGCACCTGCCGCAGGTCGCGGCGTTCGCGGACCGGCACCTGGTGGTGGACAAGACCGCCGACGGGATCCTGACCCGGAGCGGGGTGCGGGTGCTGGACGAGGGGCAGCGGGTCGTGGAGCTGGCCCGGATGCTGGCGGGCATGGACTCGACGGACACCGGGCGCGCGCACGCCGAGGAGCTGCTGGCGGCGGCGAAGGCCGACAAGGAGACCGCGGTGGTGCGGCGGGGGCGCAAGAAGGGCTGAGCGGGGGATCGGGGTTGACCCGTTCGCGGGCTCGCCGGGTGTGATCTTCGGCGGGCCCGCAGGCGGTGCTCCCGAAGCGGTCTCCCGGCAGGGGGCCCGGTCGCAGGATGTGGCCGTGGAATCACGTGGTGCGCTGGGCCGGTTCGCCGCCCCGGCGGTGGCGGTGGTGGCCGGGGTGCTCGCCGGGGTGTCGCTCTTCCCGATGTGGCACCGGGAGTACCGGATGAACCCGTTCGGTGGCGGGATCCGCGTGGAGAGCGTGGTGGGGGCGTTCGCGCGCCGCAGCACGCTCGTGGGCGCCGAGGTGTCGGAGCCGCACGCCCCGCTCGGGTGGCCCGTGGCTCTCGGCGCGGCGCTGCTCGTCGTCGGGGCCGTGCTGCTGGCGCTCGCCCGGTCGCGGGCGGTGGGGCGGTTCCTCGGGGGACTGGGTGCCGGGGTCCTGCTGGGGGTGCTGGGCGTGGTGGGACTCGCCGCGCTGGCCAGGACGAGGGTGCTCGCGGACGCCGAGGAGCGGGCCGGGGCGCTGCTCGGCGAGAAGGCCGCGGCGGGCGCCGGGGTCGAGCTGGGGCTCGGGTTCTGGTTGCTGTGCGCGGCGGCTCTCGCGGCGGTGGCGGCCGTCGTGCTCGCCCGGCCCCTGGGTGGTGCGGGCGCGCGCGGGCGGGACGGCCTCGTCGGAGGGTGGGTGCTGCTGGGCGCCGCCCTGCTCGTCCTCGGTGGGCTGACCCCGGTGCTGTACCGGCACGCGCTGGTGGGCGGTTCGGGGGCGGTGCTGGAGGAGTACCTGGTGCGCGGGGTGGCCACCGAGTACCGGGGCGGCGGGTTCGCGCCGGGCCTGTCGGGGGTGGCGGTGGCCGAGCAGGTCCGGCTCGACTACGCCGGGTACCCGGTGCTGATCGTCGCGGGTCTGCTGCTGACGGCCTGGTTGCTGCTGCTGGGCGGGCGGCGGTCCGGGCGGGTGGTGGCGCTCGTGGGCGCGGGCGCGCTGCTCGCGTCGGTGTGGTCGGTGGCGCTCCAGTTGCCCGCCCTGTTCGGGCGGGTGCTGACCGGGGTCGAGGAGCCCGCTGAGCCGGTGTCCGGGTTCGGGCCGGGGCTGTGGCTGCTCGGTGCGGCGGTCGTGGTCGCGTTCGGCGGGGCTGTCGTGGCGCACCGGTGGGGCGGGCGCCCCGTTCCGGTGGTGGAGGAGGAGGCCGTGGCGCCGTGAGCCGGGGCCCGGTGGCGGGTGGGCGGTGGGCTGGTCACCGCGCTGCACCGGGAGCGGCCCGACCTGAGCAGGCTTGCGGGCGAGGACGAGGTGGTGACCTCGGTGGGGGCGTTCGCCACCACCACGCACCCGCTGCCGCCGGTCGACCCGGTGCAGAGCGGGTGGGACATCACCCGGTGCGCGCCAGGCCCCCAGCTCGCGCTCTTCGCTGCCGGGTTCTGGGTGCTGTGCGCGGCGGCCGTGGTGGCGGTGCTGGGGGCGGTGCTGTCGCAGCGGCGGCCGGTGGCCCCGCCCCCGCCCGCCGGGGGCGACCGCGCCCAGGACAATGGGGGTGTGGTGGGGCACGTCATCAGCGGGTTCGACGAGGACGACCCGGTGTTCCCCGAGCGGCCCGCCTCCGGCGCGGCGGGGTGAAGGGCGACCCCACGGGCGGGTGAGGCGGCCACTCCTCTGACGGGTGACCGTCAGACCTGGGGGTGAATCGGGCGGTGACCTGGTCGGACGGGCCCGGCGTGTCGGGACGGCGGCCCGGTCGGCTTTGCCACCATCGGCCGCATGAAGCTGTCCGGGATGCTCAGCCGAGCGCAGCACGAACCCCAGGGGACCTCCGGCGTCGCGCGGGTCGACCGCAGGGCCGCCGAGCTGCTGCGGCGGCTCGGACCCGGCGACATCGCGGTGCTCGACCAGGTCGACATCGACCGCCGCCTCGCCGAGGCGCTGCTGGCGGCCGAGGTCGTCGGCGTGGTCAACGCCTCCCCGTCGATCTCCGGCCGCTACCCGAACCTCGGGCCCGAGCTGCTGGTGGCGTCCGGGATCGCGCTGGTGGACGACGTGGGCGCCGCCGCGCTGCGGGAGATCAAGGACGGGATGCGGCTGCGGCTGCACGGCGGCGTGGTCTACCTGGGCGACCGGGAGGTCGCGCGCGGCGTCGAGCAGACCGAGGCGGCCGTGGCCGACGCGCTCGTCGAGGCGCGCGAGGGCATGTCCGCGCAGCTGGAGGCGTTCTCGGCGAACACGATCGAGTTCCTGCGCCGGGAGCGCGAGCTGATCCTGGACGGGGTGGGCGTCCCGGACGTGCCGGTGCCGATGCGGGACCGGCAGGTGCTGGTGGTCGCGGGCGGGCCCCGGCACGCCGAGGAGCTGCGGCGGTTGCGCAAGTACGTGCGGGAGCACCGGCCGGTGCTGGTCGGGGTCGACCAGGGCGCGGACACGCTGTGCGACGCGGGCTACGAGCCGGACCTGATCGTCGGCGACCCGGCCGCGATCGGGGCGGTGGCGCTGCGGGCCTGCGAGCAGGTCGTGGTGCCCGCGCAGGCCGACGGGCACGCGCCGGGGCTGGACCGGGTGCAGGACCTGGGCGTGGGTGCGGTGACGTTCCCGGCGGCGGGCAACGCGGAGGACCTGGCGCTGCTGCTCGCCGAGGCGCACGGGGCGAGCCTGGTGGTGACGGTGGGGCTGCGCGCCGGGCTGCGCGAGTTCCTCGACCGGGGGCACTCCGGGTCCAACCCGTCGACCTTCCTGACCAGGCTCAAGCTCGGCGGGAAGCTGGTGGAGGGCGAGGCGGTCGCCGCGCTGCACCGCAGCCGGGTGTCCACCGGGGCGGTGGCGCTGCTGGTCGGGTCGGCGGTGCTGGTGCTGCTGGTGGCGCTGGCCGCCTCCGGGGTCGGGCAGGTGCACCTGGACGCGGTGGGCGACGGGATCGCCGCGCTGGCGCGGTGGGTCGGGGGGTTGTTCGGGTGATCACCATGCGCTACCACGTGGTGTCGCTGGCCGCGGCGTTCCTGGCGCTGGCGGTGGGGGTGGTGCTCGGGTCGACGGCGCTGAGCGGGCCGCTGCTGTCCGGGCTCGCCGACGACAACGGGCAGCTCGGGCAGCGGGTCACCCGGCTGGAGCAGGAGCGCAACGGGCTCGACGCGAAGCTGGCCGAGGCCGACCGGTTCGCCAGCTCGATCGGCCCCATGGCGGTCCGGGGGCAGCTGACCGACCGGACCGTGCTGGTGGTGTCCACCTCGGACGCGCACAGCGGCGACCGGGAGGCGCTGGTGGAGCTGCTGGGGTCGGCGGGCGCGCTGGTCACGGCGCAGGTCGAGCTGACCGACGCGTTCACCGACCCGCGGCAGGCCGACCGGCTGCGGGACCTGGTCGCGCGCTCGCAGCCCGCCGGGGCCGAGCTGCCCGCCGGGGCCGATCCGGGCACCCGCGCGGGCGCGCTGATCGGGACTCTGCTGCTGCTCGACGGGCAGAACCAGGCGCAGGCCACGGACGACGAGCGGGCCTCCGCGCTGACCGCGCTGGGGAGCGCCGGGTTCGTGAAGGTGGCGGAGAACGCGCGGCCCGCGCAGCTGGCCGTGGTGCTCGGCGGTGGGGTCGTCGACGACGGGGAGGACTCGGGCGACCGGGCCGCGACCGTGGCCCGGTTCGCCACCCAGCTGGACCGGTCAGGGGCGGGCGTGGTGCTGGCCGGGCGCGGCGGGAGCGCCGAGGGGCGCGGGCCCATCGGGGTGGTCCGGGCCGACCAGGCCGCCGCCTCGGTGCTGTCGACCGTGGACAACGCGGACAGCGCGGCCGGGCGGGTGGTGACCGTGCTGGCGCTGCGGGAGCAGGTCGACGGCGGTTCCGGGCGGTACGGGGTCGCGGGGAACGCGCAGGCGCCCTCGCCGGGCACGACCTAGGGCCGAGGGCCCGGCGTCGCGTGCGAGCGCGGCCCCGGCCTTGCCGGGCCGAACGGGGCAGTGCGGTCGTCACGGTGCGCGACGTGGCGCGTGCCCGGCGCGCCCGCGGGGCGGCGGGCGGGCGTCCGCGCGGACTTCTAGGCCGTCCAGGTGACGCGCGCTCGGGCCGGTGGTGCGCTGGGTGACCGGCGGCGTGTTAGCGTTAGGGCCCGTGGACAGGGCGTCGTCCCTGCTGGAAATTCGGACCACGGGAGCCTCGTTGGCGCTTCAGGCACGCACTACCAAGCACGTCTTCGTCACCGGGGGTGTGGCCTCCTCGCTCGGCAAGGGGTTGACCGCGTCGAGCCTGGGGCAGTTGCTCACCTCCCGCGGGCTCCGGGTCACCATGCAGAAGCTCGACCCCTACCTCAACGTCGACCCCGGCACGATGAACCCGTTCCAGCACGGCGAGGTCTTCGTCACCGAGGACGGCGCCGAGACCGACCTGGACATCGGCCACTACGAGCGGTTCCTCGCGCGGGACCTGTCCGGGGACGCCAACGTCACCACCGGCCAGGTGTACTCCGAGGTCATCGCCAAGGAGCGGCGCGGCGAGTACCTGGGCGACACGGTCCAGGTCATCCCGCACATCACGGACGAGATCAAGCGGCGCATCCGCGCCATGGCGGAGCCGGACGCCGACGGCGTCGTGCCCGACGTGGTGATCACCGAGGTCGGCGGCACGGTCGGCGACATCGAGTCCCTGCCGTTCCTGGAGGCCTGCCGCCAGGTGCGCCACGACGTGGGCCGCGACGACGTGTTCTTCCTGCACGTGTCGCTGGTGCCCTACCTGGCGCCGTCCGGCGAGCTCAAGACCAAGCCCACCCAGCACTCGGTGGCCGCGCTGCGCAACATCGGCATCCAGCCGGACGCGATCGTGTGCCGGGCGGACCGGGAGATCCCGGACTCGCTCAAGCGCAAGATCGGCCTGATGTGCGACGTGGACACCGACGCCGTCGTGGCCGCCGTGGACTCGCCGTCCATCTACGACATCCCCAAGGTGCTGCACGCCGAGGGCCTGGACGCCTACGTGGTGCGCCGCCTCGGGCTGCCGTTCCGCGACGTCGACTGGACGGTGTGGGGCGACCTGCTCGACCGGGTGCACAACCCCACCGAGGAGGTGCGGATCGGGCTGGTCGGCAAGTACGTCGACCTGCCGGACGCCTACCTGTCGGTGACGCAGGCGCTGCGCGCGGGCGGGTTCGCGCACCGCACCAAGGTCGACATCGTGTGGGTGCCGTCCGACGAGTGCCAGACCCCCTCCGGCGCGGCCTCCGCGCTGGCCGGGCTGGACGCGGTGCTCGTCCCCGGCGGGTTCGGGGTGCGCGGCATCGAGGGCAAGGTCGGGGCCATCACGCACGCCCGCACCAGGAACATCCCGCTGCTCGGGCTGTGCCTGGGCCTGCAGTGCCTGGTGATCGAGGCCGCGCGGAACCTCGCCGGGATCGCCGACGCGAACTCCACCGAGTTCGAGGAGGGCGGCTCGCCGGTCATCTCCACGATGGCCGACCAGGAGGACGTGGTGTCCGGGCAGCGCGACATGGGCGGCACGATGCGCCTGGGCGCGTACCCGGCCTCGCTGACGCCCGGTTCGCAGGTGGCGCGCGCGTACGGCACGACCGAGGTGTCCGAGCGGCACCGGCACCGCTACGAGGTCAACAACGCCTACCGGGAGCAGCTGGCCGAGGCGGGCCTGGTGTTCTCCGGGACCTCGCCGGACGGCAGGCTCGTGGAGTTCGTCGAGCTGCCCGCCGAGGTGCACCCGTTCTTCGTGGCCACCCAGGCGCACCCGGAGCTCAAGAGCCGCCCGACGAAGCCGCACCCGCTGTTCGCGGCGTTCGTGAAGGCGGCGCTGGACCACCGGCTCGCCGACCGGCTGCCCCTGCCGGAGACGGCGGGCGCGGCGCAGTGAGCGGCGGCCCGGCGGGTGGCGGCGCGGTGGATGATGGTGCGGTGAGCGAATCGGTGAGCGGCAGGCACGTGTTCGACGTCGTCGGCACGCGGGACGTCCACGTGGGACCGGTCGTGGCGCTGCGCGTGGACGAGGTCGCCATGCCCGGCGGCGGGACGGCCAAGCGCGAGGTCGTGGAGCACCTGGGCGCGGTGGCCGTGGCCGCCGTGGACGAGGACGGCGCGGTCACCCTGATCCACCAGTACCGGCACCCGCTGGGCAAGCGCATCTGGGAGCTGCCCGCCGGGCTGCTCGTCGCCGGTTCCGAGACGCCGCTGGCCGCGGCGGAGCGGGAGCTGGTGGAGGAGGTCGGGCTCGCGGCGGGCGACTGGGTGACCCTGGTCGACGTCGCGGCCTCGCCGGGGTTCACCGACGAGGTCGTGCGGGTGTTCCTGGCGCGCGGGCTGACCGAGGTGGACCGGCAGGTGCTGGGCGAGGAGGAGGCCGACCTGCAGGCGCGGAAGTTCCCGCTGGACGAGGCCGTGGCGATGGCGCTGCGCGGCGAGATCGTGAACGGCGCGGCGGTGGCCGGGCTGCTCGCGGCGCAGGCCGTGCTCGCCGGGCGGGCCGAGCCCCGGAGCGCGGACGCGCCGTTCGAGGACCGGCCCAGCCGGTTCGCGGCGCGGAGCGGGCAGCAGGGGTGAGCGGGGCCGCCTGAACGGGCGGGGACCGGCTGACCTAGGCCGGGAGCGCGGAGGTGGTGCGGGCTCGGCCCTCGCCAGGGACCCCGGCTCCCGGCCTTCGCCTTGCGGGGCGGGAGTTGCGGGCGGGGGACGGCGGGCGGGGCGAGCCGCTCCTCGAGCTCGGCGACGCGCGCGGGCGGGGGTGGCGCGCGGGGCGCTTACCGGGTGCGGGGCCGGGGGGCGCGTCGGGCGTGCTGGCGCTCACGCGGTGGTCGGGGCCGGGGGTCGTCGGGCGTGCCGGTGCTCACGTGGTGGCTGGAGCGGGGGTGTCGGGCGTGCTGGCGCTCACGCTGTGGCCGGGGCGGTGGGTCTCGGGCGTGCTGGCGCTCACGCGGTGGTCGGCGCGGGGGGCTCGTCGGGCGTGTTGGCGTTCACGCGGTGTCCGGGGTCGGGGTGGGTGTCGGACCCGCGGTGCACAATGGTGCGGTGGGGGTTGGTCTGCGGGGTCGCCTCGGCGCGGCGTGGAAGCCGCTCGTGGTCGCGGGTGGGATCGGCGCGGCCGGGGGCGTGCTGCTCCTCGTCGACCCCAACGAGCCGGGGTCGTGGTTGCCGCCGTGCCCGCTGCGTGCCCTGACCGGGATCTGGTGCCCGGCCTGCGGGGCCACGCGGATGGCGCACGCGCTGCTGCACGGGGACCTCGCGGCGGCCTGGCACTTCAACGCCGTCGTGCTCGTCGCGGGCATCCCGCTCGCGCTGTGGCTGTGGGGGCGGTGGTTGCGCGCGCGGCTGCGCGGGACGCCCACGCCCCAGGTGCCGCCGGTGGTGGGGAACCTCGTGATCGTGGTGTGCGTGGTGTGGATGCTGGCCCGGAACCTGCTGTCGATCGGGGCCGTCTAGCCCGGAGATCGGCCGTCCCGGCGGTCGGCTGTTCCGGCGGTCGGCTGTTCCGCGGCCGTGTCCGGGCCTGGGCGGACCCGGACGTGCGCCCGCGCGCGGCGGAGCGGTCCGCCGCGCCGCGTCGCGAGGTCAGTCGCGCAGCTTGCGGCCGTTGCCGTCGGTGCCGCCGCCGATGAGCAGGATGATGCCGTC
>NZ_JBQGCX010001037.1:0-2508 GCF_052038725.1 Actinosynnema sp. | reverse complement strand
GGCCGGGTGAACCCAGGGCATCCCCCGTGCGGGTGAGTTCCGGAAAACGCTTTCTTCGGGAAACCGCAATGCTTCCGGCCGCTGCTGTCACCGGAGTGGAGCAGGGTGAATATTCTCCGTGGCGGGGGATTGCCCTGGATGGAGTCCGTACCTGCGCGGCGCGTCATCGCGTTCGTCGGTTCGGGTTAAACCGTTTGGGTTAAACAAGCGCCTTGTGCGACCGCCTTCGTGCGGAGTGGTCGTGCAACGCCGGAACCGGGGTCCGCGATGCGAGACAGCGAACGGACACCGCAATCCGTGCAGACCAAGAGGAGGTCCGCGTGGTCGATCGGCTCGTGCTCGCCGCCGCCGAGCTGGGGTTCCTGCTGCGGGTCAGACCGCCCGCGCTCGCCGGGGTGCGCGAGGAGCTCGCCCTGCCCGCGCCGCGCGTCCCGCACGACGGCCTCGACTCGCTCGTGCACCGGGGGCTCGCGACCCGGACCGGCCGGGCGTTCCGGCCCTCGCCCCGGCTCGCCGCCGTGATCGAGGCCGCCGCCACCGCCGACCGGATCACCCGGATGCTCGGCTGGCGCGGCGACGTGCCCGTGCTGACGCACCTGCTGAGCGGGCCGCGCGGGCACCTGCGGCTGTGCCCGGACGGCGCGGGCGGCTGGGACGTGCGCCTGCTCGAACCGGGGGTGACCGCCAGCGCCCAGGCCGGGCGCTTCCTCGACGCGCACCTGAGCGGCGACCGGGAGTCCTCGGTGCTGCTGAAGATCGGCTCGCCGCAGGGCAACGTGAGCATGGCGGTCGCCGTGGACGGGCAGGGCCGCTGGTCCATGTCGGACTCGCTGTCGGTGCCCACGGCGCCCTCGTCGCGGGCCATCGCGGTCGCGCGGATCGCGGAGCTGCTCGCGGGGTGACGGGGGAGCGGACGGCCTGCCTGTCCCCGTGCTGGAACCCTGGCTGATCGCGGCCCTGGAGCGCGCCGTCGCGCGGCTCGGGATCGTGGTGGACCCGGACTGCGCGCACTTCGCCGAGCTGTTCGGGGCCTGCCTCGTCGGCGTGCCGGTGCGCGCGTTCGGCGGTTCGCCGCTGCTGGAGGACGTCGACGTCGTCGCGCTCACCCTGCGGTTCCGCGCCGACGCGCGGGTCTGCGCCGCCGACCCCGCCGGGAACCCGCTCTTCCCGGACCCCACCGGGCTGGTCTGCGCCGCCGACCACGACCTCGGGGCTGGGGTCCGGGTGCTCGCCGAGGGGTTCGCGGCGTTCCTGGCCCGGCACGCGCACGACGGACCCGCGCGCGAGCGCCCGCGCACGACGAGGCCCCGCGCCTCACCGCACCGGCGCGAGGCCCTCGTCGCACGGGACCGGGATCAGTCCGTGGTGTAGGTCAGGCAGTTCGCCGCGTGGTCGCCCTTGCCGGGCCCGATGCGCACGCTCGACGCCGAGCACTCCAGGTCCTTGTTGTGCGAGCAGTCCGACCGGGAGCACGCGCCGACCTGCGCGACCACCTTCGGCAGCCCGCCCTTGGTGTCCAGCGGCACGAAGGTGCCGCAGTCGGCGGTCCCGTTGACCCCGCTCACCGTGATCGCGAACGCGTGGCAGCCGTCGTGGTTGTACGAGCAGCCGGTCACGGTGCACTCGTGGACGGCGGGCATATCCATTGTCGTCATGACCGTTCCTCAGCGTCTAGTCGGCTCGGTGGAAACAACCTCCCACCCCGACACAACCGCGGCAAGTCGAAAATGTTTAGGCCAGGCTAACCTGAACGCCAAAAGAACAGCATAACCGCTGGTCAAGCCACCAAAGGGCAAATTTCATGAAATTAATTCAAACCACTCAGAGGAATCCGGCAGTCTCCTAAGGAAAGCCTTACCTGAACCCTCAGTCGAAGTGCCGCAACCACCGTTCCAACAACCCCTCCAGCACTCGCGCCTCCTCGGGGTCCAGCAGTTCCAGCAACCGCCGCTCGTTCGCCATGTGCTCGGTGAACGCCCGGTCGAACACCCGCTTCCCCGCCTCGGTCAGCGCCACCACCCGCCTGCGCCCGTCCCCGTCGGTCATCCGCCGCGTCACGAGCCCGTCGCGCTCCAGCCGGTCCAACCGCTTGGTGATCGCCCCGGTGGTCACCATCGTGTGCTGCGCCAGCTCGCCCGGCGCCCGCTCGTAGGGCTCCCCGGCCCGCCGCAGCGCGGCCAGCACGTCGAACTCGCCCTCGCCGAGCCCGTGCCGCCGGTAGACGACCGAGATCTCCTCCATCAGCGCCGCCGCCAGCCGGTGCAACCTGCCGATGACGCCCTGGGGCGACACGTCCACGTCCGGCCGCTCGCGCGCCCACTCGGCCTGGATGCGCGCGACCCGGTCCAAGCCCTGCTCGGGGGTGTGGTCCACGGCTCGTCACGCTACCGCTTCCATGGAAGCTATATTGCTTCCATGGAAGTTACTTCCCAGGAAGCTACCTGGCGCTGTCCCCTGATCACCGCCGTCGCCCCGCTGGCCTGGGGCTCGGTCTACTACGTCACCCAC
>NZ_JBQGCX010001036.1:0-1569 GCF_052038725.1 Actinosynnema sp. | reverse complement strand
GACAGAACCTGCCGGGTGTCACCTGTCACGCCCCGCCGTCGGTCGTGCGCCCAGCGTTCGGACGCCCGGCGGATCCGCCGCGCGCCGGTTCCGGCGCCTCGCGGAACCGTTGCGGGAACCGGGGTGCGCCGCGTCGCGTGTGGTCACCGGGGTGCGCGCTGCGTGCGGAACCGGTTGCGGTGCGTGCCTTCCTGGGCCCGGCGACCCCACAATCCCGCCCGGGCTCTGGGAACCGGGGCTCAGGAGGTGGCACCGCGTTCGGGATTCCGTTATCAACGAGTGGTGGCCCCGGTGCGGGACGCGCACTACCGTCACGGTGCCCGAACGTGTTTTGTCACATCGTCGGCACTGCGCTCAGCAGGGGTAGGGTCGGAGGGGATGAGCGTGGAGACCACCGCTAGCCCTGTGGACGTCGAACCTGGACTGCTCGACGCGGTCCGCGCCGCGGAGACCGTGCTCAGCGGTCGCTTCGGCGCCCGCGTCACGCTCGCCGACCCCGAGAACCTCGGTGGCGCGGGCCGGTCCACCGTGGCCAGGGTCAGGGTCGCGTCCACTCCCTTCTCGCTGCCGCGCACCCTCGTGGTGAAGCGGTACCCCGAGCAGGTGGCCGATCGCGACCCGTTCGCGCACGAGGCCGCCAGCCACAAGCTGCTCACCGCGCTGCCCGCCGAGGAGCGGGCCACCCCGGAGCTGTTCGCGCAGGACACGCGCAAGCGCCTGGTGGTGCTGGAGGACCTGGGCAAGGCCCCGCGCCTGGCCGAGAAGCTGCTGGGTCCCGACGCGCGCGTCGCCGAGCGCGGCCTGCTGTCCTGGGCGCACGCCATGGGCAGGCTGCACGCCACCACGGCGGGCCGCGACGCCGACTTCGACGCGCTCATGCGCAGGCAGGGCAGCCAGTGCTGCGCCGACCCGGTCGCGGTCGACCTGCACGTCGCCCTGGCCGGGCTGCCGGACCTGCTGCGCGAGGTGCTGGGCGTGGACACGCCGACGTCCGTGCTGGAGTTCGCCGACCACGCGGTGCGCGGCTTCGGCACCTCGCGGCACCGCGCGTTCAGCCCGTCCACGTCCTGCCCGGACAACCACCTGGTCACCGGGCGCGGCGTGCGGTTCCTGGACTTCGAGGGCGGGTGCGTGCGCGACGTCGTGTTCGACGCCGCCTGCCTGCGCGTGCCGTTCCCGTCCTGCTGGTGCGCCTACGGCCTGCCGCCCGGCATGTCCGAGGCGATGCTGGCGGCGTGGCGGGCCGAGGTGTCCTCGGTGTGGCCGGACCTGGACGACGACGACGTGTTCCTGCCCAGGCTGCTGGAGGCGCAGCTGCTGTGGCTGTGGCTGGGCACCTGGCGCGGGCTGCCCGCGCTGGAGGGCGCGGGCCAGAACGGGCACGGCAGGCGGCTGGACGTGCCGCCGCGCGTCCAGATCCTCACCTCCCGGTGGGTCCGGCTGCGCACCGAGGCGCTGGGGCTCGGGGTGAAGCACGTGGCGGCGTTCGCGGAGGAGATCGTGGAGGCGCTGGTCGCGCGGCACGGCAGTTCGGCGCTGGAGCTGGAGCTGTACCCCGCGTTCCGCGAA
>NZ_JBQGCX010001035.1:0-1692 GCF_052038725.1 Actinosynnema sp. | reverse complement strand
AGGCGTGACACCCGACGACCCGGTCCCGGTCCGCGGCAGCCGCCCGCTGCTGGACCGGTTGCTCGGCAACCTCCTGGACAACGCCGAGCGGCACGCCGGATCCGCGATCACCGTTCGACTGTCCGCAGTGGACGGGCAAGCCGTCCTCGAAGTCGCCGACGACGGCCCCGGCATCCCGGAAGCCGCCCGCGAGCGCGTGTTCGACCGCTTCACCCGCCTCGACGAGGCCCGCGCCCGCGACACCGGCGGCACCGGCCTCGGTCTCGCCATCGCGCGCCGCATCGCCGCCGTGCACCGGGGAACCCTGGTCGTCGGCGCGAGCGCGCGGGGCGCGCTGCTCATCGCCTCGCTGCCCCGCGCGGACCGGCTCTAGGCCCGGTGCGCCCGCGCGGACGCGTACAGGCACACCGCCGCGGCCGTGGCCAGGTTCAGGCTCTCCGCGCCGCCGTACAGCGGCACCTTCAGGGCGCCGTCCAGGCTCGTCACGACGTCGTCGGGCAAACCGTGCGCCTCGCTGCCGAACACCCACGCCGTGGGGTGGGCCAGGTCGCCGCGCAGGTCGGCGGTCACCAGGTCCTCGGTGGCGTACCCGTCGGCGGCGACCAAGCGCAGCCCGGCCGCGCGGCAGGCCGCGAACACGTCCTCGGCGGAGCGGGCGCGGGCGATCGGCAGGTGGAACACGCTGCCGGTCGAGGCGCGCACGCACTTGCCGTTGTGCACGTCGACCGAGTCGCCCGCGAAGACCACCGCGTCGGCGCCCGCCGCGTCGGCGACCCGGACGACGGTGCCCGCGTTGCCGGGGTCGGCGACGCCGTGCAGCACCGCGACCAGGCGGGCGGAGGGGGTGAGGGCGGCGTCGAGGGGGACCTCGACCGGGTCGCACACGGCGACCACGCCCTGCGGGGTGACCGTCTCCGACAGCGCGGCGGCGGCCTTGTCCGTGACGACGCTGATCGGCACGCCCGACGAGGCGGCGGCGTCGACCAGCTCCTGGTTGCGCTCGGCGGCGACCTCGGTGACGAACAGCTCGTGCACCCGGCCGCGCCCCTCGGCGGACCAGGCGAGGGCCTCGCGGACCGCCTGCGCGCCCTCGGCGAGGAAGCGGGCGGCCCGGTCGCGGCCGGAGCGGCGGGTCAGGCGTCGAGCGGCGACGACCCGCGGAGTCCGCTCGGTGAACGGGACGTCCGCGGGTCGTGGCGCACGACTGGCGTCGCTGATCAGGCCTTGTCCTCGGCCGGAGCGTTGACGTCGGCGGGCATGGCCGCCTTGGCCAGCTCGACCACCGCGGCGAACGCGGTCGGGTCGCTGACGGCCAGCTCGGCCAGGATCTTGCGGTCGACCTCGATGCCGGCCAGGCGCAGACCCTGGATGAAGCGGTTGTAGGTCATGCCGTTGGCACGCACGCCCGCGTTGATGCGCTGGATCCAGAGCTTGCGGAAGTCGCCCTTGCGCGCACGGCGGTCGCGGTACGCGTAGTTGAGCGAGTGGAGCACCTGCTCCTTGGCCTTGCGGTACAGCCTCGAACGCTGGCCGCGGTAGCCGCTGGCGAGCTCAAGGGTGGTACGGCGCTTCTTCTGGGCGTTGACCGCCCGCTTCACGCGTGCCATGTGAGTACTCCTAAGTCAGGTGGGGTGGTGGTCAGAGACCGAGCAGCTTCTTCGCGCGCGGCACGTCGGCCTTGGCGACCTCGGC
>NZ_JBQGCX010001034.1:0-3742 GCF_052038725.1 Actinosynnema sp. | reverse complement strand
AGCGGGCCAGCACCTCGCCGGTGTCGGAGATCCGCAGGCGGGCGCCGAGCGCGGGGGCGCCCGCGCGGGAGAGCTTGCGGGCGCGCTCCTCGTCGGTCAGCCCGTCGTCCTCGGGGCGGGTGCGGTTGAACGTGAGCAGCGGGGCGGTCTCGGTCAGGCCGTAGATCTGCAGGAACTCCCAGCCCAGCTCGGCGGTGATCCGGGCGATGACGCGGCTGGGCGGCGGGGCGCCCGCGCACACCACGCGCACCCGGCCGCGTCCGGGGACCTCGCCGTCCCAGCGCGCGGCGGCGTCGAGCACCGCGCTCCACACGGCGGGCGCGCCGCCGACGAGGGTGACGCCGTGGTCGCGGACGCGGCGCAGGATCTCGTCGCCGTCGACCTTGCGCAGCACGACCTGCGGCACGCCCAGCCCGGCTAACCCGTAGGGCATCCCCCAGCCGTTGCAGTGGAACATCGGCAGGACGTGCAGGTAGACGTCCCGCTCCCAGGCGCGGGTGTGCAGGGCGAAGGTGACGGCGTTGATCCACAGGTTGCGGTGGGTGAGCCGCACGCCCTTGGGGCGGGCGGTGGTGCCGGAGGTGTAGTTGACGGTGGCGGTGGCGTTCTCGTCGGGGTCGCGCCACGGGCGCGGGGCGACGCCGAAGAGCATCAGCTCCTCCTCGGTGTGCGCGCCGAGGGTGAAGCGGTGCGGGGCGCGGACGCCGCCGAGTTCGAGCTCGGGGTCGACGAGCAGGGCGGTGGCCCCGCTGTGCTCGACGATGTAGGCGACCTCGGCGGGCCGCAGCCGGTGGTTCACGGGCACGCAGACGCGCCCGCTGCCGGGCACGGCGTGCAGGAGTTCGAGCACCCGCGCCGAGTTGGGGCTGACCACCGCGATCCGCTCGCCGACGCCGATGCCCAGGGCGTCGAACCCGGCCTGCCAGGCGCGGACCCGGTCGGCGAACCCGGCGTAGGTGGTGGTGGGGACGGGTGGCGCGGGCTGGTGCGGCTCGTCAACGGCGGCGGTGGTGGAGGCGAAGGCGACCTCGGCCCGCTCCAGGAAGTCTGCGACGGTCAGCGGTACGCGCATCCACCGACGTTATTCTGCCGCCGGGACGCTGACCAGGGACGATGCGTCTCAGTTGGCGGCGGATCGGTTCAGTGCCGCCCCGCCCGCGAGGCCCGTCACTCGCACAGCAGCAGGTACCGCCGCCCGAGGTCCTGGGGCGGCCGGGCCCGGTCAGCGCGGCCCGCGATGAACCGGGCGAGGTGCTGGTCGGCGACCTGCACGGGGTCGGCGAACACCGCGTGGCTGACGTTCTCGCTGTGGTCGGGCGTGCTCAGCGAGCCCTCGTACCGGTAGAAGGAGCGCCGCGCGGGCAGGAGCGCGCCGAGGTCGAACGAGGTGGGCGCGCCGCCCTCGCCGTCGGCCTCGTACCGCAGCAGCACGGAGACGATCAGGACCTGGAGGGCCCGCTCGGCCCGCACGTGCACCGCGTGCAGCTCGGCCTGCTGCGGCTGGCCGTCGACCCAGTGCTCGCCGGGCCGGTGGAAGTGCACGTTGGCGAGCCGGTACACCTCGCCGCCGAGCACGGCCTCCTGCGCGACGACGGGCCGGAACCGCTGCCCGTGCACCTCGGCGACGACGTCGAACCGCTGGCTCCCCTCCTCCCACCGCAGGTCGAGCGACCCGCTGGAACCGGGGACGACGACGGGCGACCTGAGGTTGACCGGTGACTGCCAGGAGGAGGGGTTGCGCACACGGGCAGGAGACCAGACCCCCGGCCCCCGCGCCGGTCAGCTCACCCGTTGGTGGGGTTTGGCCGGGGTGGGCGGACCGCTCACCAGGTGCTGGGGTCGCCCCAGGTGCGCACCGGCCCCTCCCCGGTCACCGGGACGGCCACCAGCTCGGGCAGCGAGACCCCGACCGGCCGCCGGTCGAGCGCGCCTGCCAGCGGGTCGCACGGCGTCGGCTCCCCGTTGCAGATCAGCACGGCGGCCCCCGCGCGAGCCGCCAGCGGCACCAGGTCCGAGGCCGGGCTGACCACCAGCGACGTGCCCGCGACCAGCAGCAGGTCGCAGTCGACCACGGCCGCCCGAGCCGCCCGCAGCACGTCCGGGTCCAGCGGCTGCCCGAACGCGACCGTCGTGGCCCGCAGCACCCCGCCGCAGGCCGGGCAGTCCGGGTCGTCCTCCCCGTCCCGCACCCGCTCCAGCGCCTCCCGCATGTCCCCCGGCGACCCGCAGTCGGTGCACGCCGTGCGCAGCAGCGACCCGTGCAGCTCGACCACCCCCCGCGTCCCGGCCCGCTGGTGCAGCCCGTCGACGTTCTGCGTGAGCAGCGCCCGCAGCCGCCCGGCGCGCTGGAGCTCCACGAGCGCCCGGTGCGCGGGGTTGGGCTCGGCGGTCCACACGGGGTGGTGCAGCCGGGCACGCCACACCCGCCGCCGCACCTCGGGGTCGTTCAGGTACTCGTCGGGCGTGGCGGACCGCCCCGCCTCGGTGACGCCGCTGAGCGAGCCGTGCGGCCCCCGGAAGTCCGGGATGCCCGACTCGGTGGAGACCCCGGCCCCGGTCAGCACCGTGATCCGGCGGGCGGCGGCCATCGCTTCCTGGGGCGTCACCACACCACCGTGTCACGTCGCGCACCGGGGCCGGGAGCCGGGTGGGCGTACATAATCGCCCGTGACAGGGGCAGGTGGTGGCGGTGGGGCGGTGGAGTTCGGGCGGTCGGGTCGCCGGGGTGGTCGCGCTGGTGGCGGGGGTGCTGGCGGGGGCCTTGCTCGTGGGGCAGGCGGGGCGGTCCGGCACGTCCGCGCCGGGTGGTGACGGGCCCGGCGAGGTGGTGGCGGGCTTCCTCGGGGCGCTCGCCCGGAACGACCTGGGCGCCGCGTGGGCCGCGATGGCGCCCGCGGAGGCCGCCGTGGTCGCCGACCACGGGCGCGCGCTCGTCGCCGAGGGGAGCCGGGTGGGGCTGGTCGGCGCGCCGCCCTCGGTGCGCGGCGCGGGCGTCGTGGTGGGCGGGACCAGGCGGATCACCGAGCGGCTGGCCGTCACCGGCGTGGTCGGCGGGTGGTTGACGGCGTCGAGCGCCGCCGGGGACGTGGTGACCGGGCGGCTCGCGAGCGCGCTGGGCGCCGTGCCGTCGCCGGGGGGCCGGGACTGGACGGTCGACTTCGGCGCGCGCGGCGCCGGGGCGGTGGAGATCGCCACCGTCGAGGTCGGCGGCCGGTGGTACGCGAGCGTGCTGCACACCGCCGTGCACGCCGCGCTCAGGGGCAACGGGCTGGACTGGCCGCGGCGGGGGATCGAGCCGAGCGCCGAGAGCTCGCCGGGAGCGGCCGTGCGGCGGTTCACCGGGGCGCTGCTGGCGGGCGACCTGACGACCGTGATCGCGCTCCTGCCGCCGGACGAGATGGCGGCCGTCCAGGCGGCCGGGCCCGCGCTGGTGGACCTGGCCGGGCCGGTGCCGGGCGTGGTGGGCGTGCGGGACGTCGAGGTCGACGTGGCCGAGACCGCCGAGGGCGCCCGAGCGGTGGTGCGGGCGCTGACCCTGACGACCGGGGGCGTGAGCGGCCGGTTCACCCGCGAGGGCGCCTGCTACGTGCCGGACACCCCGGCCCGGCCGCTGTGCGCGAACGACCTGGCCGCCCTGCTCACCCCGCCGCACGCCCCGCACGGGACCCCGGACGTCCTGGCGCGGCTGTTCGACCGGCTGCTCGCCGAGGGGGTGCCGCTGGTGACCACGCGCTCGTCCGCC
>NZ_JBQGCX010001033.1:0-2650 GCF_052038725.1 Actinosynnema sp. | reverse complement strand
GGGGGGCGGTACCTACGTTCCGTGGGGCGTGTGGTCTTGTCTAAGGGGCTTGGTTCGGGGGGGGGGGGGGGCGGCGGCCCCGCCCCCACCCCCGGACCGGTGACCCGTCAGGCCCTGCCGACGATCAGGCCGGTCGCGTCGTCGAGCACGTCGACCCGGACCGCGTCGCCGTCGCGCACCTCGCCGGAGAGCAGCTCGCGGGCCAGCTGGTCGCCGATGGCGGACTGGACCAGCCTGCGCAGCGGGCGGGCGCCGTAGACCGGGTCGAAGCCGTTGAGCGCCAACCACTCCCTGGCGGCCGGGGTGACCTCCAGGGCGAGCCTGCGCTGCGCGAGCCTGGCCGCCAGCTTGGCGACCTGGATGTCCACGATCGAGGTCAGCTCCTCGGTCGCGAGCGCGCGGAACACCACGACGTCGTCCAGCCGGTTGAGGAACTCGGGCTTGAAGTGGCCGCGCACCACCTGCATGACCGCGTCCTTGCGCCCGCGCTCGTCCAGCGACACGTCCGCGATCGCGTGCGAGCCGAGGTTCGAGGTGAGCACCAGGATGGTGTTGCGGAAGTCGACGGTGCGCCCCTGGCCGTCGGTGAGCCTGCCGTCGTCGAGCACGTGCAGGAGCACGTCGAACACGTCCGGGTGGGCCTTCTCCTCCTCGTCCAGCAGCACCTCCGAGTAGGGCCTGCGGCGGACCGACTCGGTCAGCTGGCCGCCCTGGTCGTAGCCGACGTAGCCGGGGGGCGCGCCGACCAGGCGGGCCACCGAGTGCTTCTCGGAGTACTCGCTCATGTCGATGCGGATCATCGCCCGCTCGTCGTCGAACAGGAACTGCGCCAGCGCCTTGGCCAGCTCGGTCTTGCCGACGCCGGTGGGGCCGAGGAACAGGAACGAGCCGGTGGGGCGGTCGGGGTCGGCCACGCCCGCCCTGGTGCGGCGGACGGCGTCGGAGACAACGCGGACGGCCTCGGCCTGGCCGACCACGCGGCCGGTCAGCTCGTCCTCCATGCGCAGCAGCTTGGTGGTCTCGCCCTCCAGCATCCGACCCGCCGGGATGCCGGTCCACGCGCTGACGACGTCGGCCACGTCGTCCGGGCCGACCTCCTCCTTGAGCATGACGGCGGCCTCCTGGGTGGTGCGGGTGGCCTCCTCCAAGTCCTTCTCCAGCACGGGGATGCGGCCGTAGCGCAGCTCGGAGGCCTTGCCGAGGTCGCCGTCGCGCTCGGCGCGCTCGGACTCGCCGCGCAGCTGCTCCAGCTGCTCCTTGAGCACCCGGACCTTGTCGATGGAGCCCTTCTCGTTCTGCCAGCGGGCGGTCAGCGCGGCCAGCGACTCGCGGCGCTCGGCCAGCTCGGCGCGCAGCGCGGCCAGCCGCTCGCGGGAGGCCTCGTCGGACTCCTTGGCCAGCGCCATCTCCTCGATCTCCAGGCGGCGCACGGCGCGCTCGACCTCGTCGATCTCGACCGGGCGGGAGTCGATCTCCATGCGGAGCCGGGAGGCGGCCTCGTCGACCAGGTCGATGGCCTTGTCGGGCAGGAAGCGGGCGGTGATGTAGCGGTCGGACAGGGTGGAGGCGGCGACCAGGGCGGCGTCGGTGATGCGCACGCCGTGGTGCACCTCGTAGCGCTCCTTGAGGCCGCGCAGGATGCCGATGGTGTCCTCGACCGAGGGCTCGCCGACGAGGACCTGCTGGAAGCGGCGCTCCAGCGCCGGGTCCTTCTCCACGTGCGAGCGGTACTCGTCCAGGGTGGTGGCGCCGACCAGGCGCAGCTCGCCGCGGGCGAGCATGGGCTTGATCATGTTGCCCGCGTCCATCGCGGATTCTCCGGTGGCTCCGGCGCCCACGATGGTGTGCAGCTCGTCGATGAAGGTGATGACCTGGCCCGCCGAGTCGGTGATCTCCTTGAGGACGGCCTTGAGCCGCTCCTCGAACTCGCCCCGGTACTTGGCGCCCGCGACCATCGAGCCGAGGTCGAGGGAGACCACGCGCTTGCCGCGCAGCGACTCGGGCACGTCACCGGCCACGACGCGCTGGGCGAGGCCCTCCACGATCGCGGTCTTGCCGACGCCGGGCTCGCCGATCAGCACCGGGTTGTTCTTGGTGCGCCGGGAGAGCACCTGGACGACTCGGCGGATCTCCGAGTCGCGGCCGATCACCGGGTCCAGCTCGCCCCTGCGGGCGCGGGCGGTGAGGTCGACGCCGTACTTCTCCAGCGCCTTGTAGGTGCCCTCGGGGTCGGGGCTGGTGACGCGGGCGGAGCCGCGCACCTTCTCGAACGCCTCGCGCAGGGCCTCCGGGTTCGCGCCGTGGCGGCGCAGCAGGTCGGCGACCTGGCCGCCGTGCTGGGCGAGCCCGACGAGCAGGTGCTCGGTGGAGACGTACTCGTCGCCCATCTCGGTGGCGAGCTCCTGGGCCCTGGTGAGCACCCGGACGGCGTCGCGGGAGAACTGCGGCGCGGAGACCGAGGAGCCGCTGGCGGCGGGCAGCGACCGGCTGAGCTGCTCCAGCTCCTTGCGGATCACGCCGGGGTCGGCGCCGCCCCCGGACAGCAGGGGCGCGGCCCGGCCCACGCCCGGCGCGAGCAGCGCGCCGAGCAGGAGGACGGGGCCGCCGGCCGGGGGGCCCGCGCTCGTCGCCGCCGGCCCCGCCGCGGACA
>NZ_JBQGCX010001032.1:0-1670 GCF_052038725.1 Actinosynnema sp. | reverse complement strand
TGGGTGTGGCGGGCCGGATGCCGTAGATGGCCGGATGCCATAGGTGTCAGCGGGTTGTGCGTGGTGTTGTCGGCCTCCGGCCGGTCCCCGTATCGGTTTCCTGCGCGGGTTGTCCTTGCGTGGGGGCGTTTCCTGCCAGCGCACCCCGCACCCCGCACCCCGCACCCCACGCGCCCGCTCAGCGGTCGATGTCGCCCACGACGACCGCGAACGAGCCGAGCACCAGGGGGAGTTGCGCCACCGGGGTTCCCGGCAGCAGCGCGGACAGGGCCTGCACGTTGTTGAACGACGGCGTCCGCAGCTTCAACCGCCACGGCGTCTTCTCCCCGCGCGACGCCAGGTGCACCCCCGACACCCCGAGCGGCGCCTCCACCCGCGTGTACACCGACCCCTCCGGGGCCTTGATCGCCTTGGGCAGCCTCAGGTTCACCGGGCCGCCCGGCAGCCTGCGCAAACACTCGCGCGCCAGCGCCACCGCCTGCGCCAGGTCGTCGACCATGCACGCGACCCTGGCGTGCGCGTCGCCGCCCTCCCGCACGCTCGGCCGCACGTCCAGCTCCCGGTACGCGGGCAGCGGGTCGTCGCGCCGCAGGTCCAGGTCCACCCCGGACGCCCGCCCGATCGGGCCGGTGACGCCCCGCGCCAGCGCGTCCGCCCGGCTCAGCACCCCCAGCCCCTCCAGGCCGGTCGGCACCTCGGGGACCTCGACCGCGTCCAGCGCGCCCGCCACCCGCTCCGCCCAGCCCGCCGGGACGTCCTCGCGCAGCCCGCCGATCCGGTTGGCCATGAAGTGGATGCGCCCGCCGGACGCCTCCTCCAGCACCGCCTGCACGGCCTCCCGCCCCCGTGCCGCCGCCACCGGGTCGGTCAGCGGGGCCAGGAACACCAGGTGCGCCATGACCCGGTTCAGCTCGCACAGCAGCGCCCGCAGCCACTGCGCGCGCGGCGGCACGTCCATCCCGGTCATCCGCTCGACCGCCAGCGCCACGGCCAGCTCGTTGCAGAACGCCGCCAGCCAGTCGTGCCGGTTCGCCAGGGTCAGCACCTGCCGGTAGTCGCGCACCTCGAACAGCTTCTCCGCGCCCCGGTGCAGGTGCCCGACCAGCGGCTCGGCCGAGGTGATCACCTCGTCGTCCCGCACGGTCAGCCGCAGCCGGTACGCCCCGTGCGCGGAGGGGTGCAGCGGTCCCAGGTCGACCACCCGGTCGACCCCGAGGTGCTCGGCCCCAGCTCCCACGCCCACGGTGATCTGCACCCGCTCATGCTCGCACGGCGGACCCCGTGACCTCGAAGAGGAAGCAGCCGTGCGTCGCCGACCGCACCTGCACCCGCGCGACGGCCGGGTCCGCGAGCAGCGCCGCCAGGTCCGCCCGCCCGCTGCCCGGCCCGGACAGCACCCCGTCGTGGATGCGCCCCTCGGCCGTGTAAGCCCGCAGCACGCGGGGCGCGGTGAACAGCGGCAGCTCCCCGTCCGCCACCTCCGGCCCCGCGCACCGCTCGGCGTGCGCGTACACCGGCCCCACCTCCGCGTAAGGCCCGCGCCCCGCGCCGGGCCGGTACCGGAACAGCACCACCGCCTCCGCGCCGGCCCGCCGCAGGCAGCACCGCAGCGGAACCCCCGGCGCGGTCAGCAGCTCGTGCTCCTCGTCCGCGCCCGCGGCCGCCCTGGC
>NZ_JBQGCX010001031.1:0-3201 GCF_052038725.1 Actinosynnema sp. | reverse complement strand
CGGTGGCCCGCGTCCAGCAGGGTCGTGGTGGCGGCGTGGAAGCCGACCGCGCCGCGCAGGTTCGCGAACCAGGACCCGGCGTCCAGCTCGGGGCCGTCCAGCCAGGCGCCGGTGGTGCTGGACAGGAACGGCACGTGCGCGCGCCGGGGCCGGACGGGGGCGAGCGCGGTGGCCAGGACCTCGCGCAGCACGTCGACCCCCGGCGAGTGCGAGGCGTAGTCGACCGGGACGCGCCGGGCCCGCACGCCGGTCGCGGTCAGCGCGGCGAGCGCGGCCTCCACGTCCGCGACGGGGCCGGACAGCACGACGGACTCCGGCCCGTTGACCGCCGCGACCGCGAGCCCGAACGACTCGACCTCGTGCGGCGGCAGGGCGACGGACAGCATCGCGCCCCGCCCGGACAGGTGCTCGGCCACCGCGCGGCTGCGCAGCGCCACGACCAGCGCGGCGTCCTCCAGGGTGAGCGCGCCCGCGACGCAGGCCGCGGCGATCTCGCCCTGGGAGTGCCCGAGGACGGCGTCCGGTTCGACTCCGTGCGCGCGCCACAGCCCGGCGAGGGACACGGCGACGGCGAACGCGGCGACCTGCACGGTCTCGACCCGGTCGAGGGGGCCGCCGGTGAGGGCGGCGCGCAGGTCGACGTCGGTGTGCGGGGCGAGCGCGGCGGCGCAGCGGTCGACCGAGTCGGCGAACACCGCGGACTCGGTCAGCAGCCGCGCGCCCATGCCGACCCAGGCGGTGCCCTGGCCGGGGAAGACGAACGCGGTCCTGCCGTCCACGTCGGCCACCCCGGTGACCAGGTCCGGGTGGGGCTCGCCCGCCGCGAGCGCGTCGAGCGCGGTCCGCGCCCCGGCGCGGTCCTCGGCGACGACCACGGCGCGGTGGGTGAGCCGGGCGCGGCCGTCCGCGAGGGAACCGGCGACGTCGGCGAGCGCGACCGGCCCGTCCAGGAGCGCGCCCACCCGACCGGCGAGCGCGCGCAGCGCGGGTTCGGCGCGCGCGGACAGCGGCAGCGGCAGCGCGCGGTCGTCCCTGGGCGGCAGGTCGGGGGCGGGGACGCCCTCCAGGACGACGTGGGCGTTGGTGCCGCTGACGCCGAACGCGGACACGGCGGCGCGCCGGGGCCGCCCCCGGTCGGGCCACGGGACGTGCTCGGTGGCCAGCGCGGCGTTCCCGGCGCTCCAGTCGACCTGGGCGCTGGGCCGGTCGACGTGCAGGGTGCGCGGGACCTCGCCGCGCCGCAGCGCCTCCACGACCTTGATCAGCCCGGCCGCGCCCGCCGCGCCCTGGGTGTGCCCGAGGTTGGACTTGACCGAGCCCAGCAGCACCGGTTCGGCCCGGTCCTGCCCGTAGGTGGCCAGGATCGCCTGCGCCTCGATCGGGTCACCCAGCCGGGTGCCGGTGCCGTGCGCCTCCACGAGGTCCACGTCGGACGGCCGCAGGCCAGCGACCTCCAGCGCGGAGCGGATCACCCGCTGCTGGGCGACGCCGTTGGGCGCGGTCAGCCCGTTGGAGGCGCCGTCGGAGTTGACGGCGCTGCCGCGCAGCACGGCCAGCACCGGGTGCCCGGCGCGCTCGGCGTCGGAGAGCCGCTCCAGCAGCACCAGGCCGACGCCCTCGGACCAGGCGGTGCCGTCGGCGGCGTCGGCGAACGACTTGCAGCGCCCGTCCGGGGCGAGCCCGCGCTGGCGGGAGAACTCGGGGAACGCGCCGGGCAGCGACATGACCGTGACGCCGCCCGCGAGCGCGAGCGAGCACTCGCCCGAGCGCAGCGCCTGCGCGGCCAGGTGCAGGCCGACCAGCGAGGAGGAGCAGCCGGTGTCCAGGGTGACGGCCGGTCCGTGCAGGCCGAGGACGTAGGCGACCCGGCCGGAGATGACGCTGGGGGCGATGCCGGTGCCCAGGTGGCCCTCCATGCCCTCGGGCACGGGGTGCAGGCGGGTGGCGAAGTCGTAGTAGACGACCCCGGTGAACACGCCGGTCCGGCTGCCGCGCAGCGAGGTCGGGTCGATCCCGGCGCGCTCGACGACCTCCCAGGCGGTCTCCAGCAGCACGCGCTGCTGGGGGTCCATCGCCAGCGCCTCGCGGGGGCTGATGCCGAAGAAGGCGGCGTCGAACTCGGTGGCGTCGTGCAGGAACCCGCCCTCGCGGACGTAGGAGCGGCCCTGCGCCTCGGGGTCGCCGTCGAACAGGGCGTCGAGGTCCCAGCCCCGGTCGGCGGGGAACCCGGAGATGACGTCGCCGCCGCGCGCCACCAGGTCCCACAGGTCCTCGGGCGAGGCGACGCCGCCGGGGAACCGGCAGGCGGTGGCCACGACCGCGATCGGCTCGCGGTGCGCGGTCTCCAGCGCGCGCAGGCGCTGCTGGACCCGCTCGTTCTCGGCCAGCGCGCGCTTGAGGTAGTCGCGCAGCTTCTTCTCGTCGGACACGTGTCCCTCTCAGGCGCCGGTCGGGCCGAGCCTGCTGTCGGCCAGGCGGAACAGCTCGTCGTCGCTGATGTGGTCGAGATCGAGGTCGTCGGGTCCGCCGGTCAGCTCCTCCCAGCGGCCCAGGACCTCGCCCAGGCGCGCGGTGACCCGCTCGCGCAGCGCGTCGTCGCCCGCGGCGGCGGGCAGGGCGGCGGCCAGGGCGTCCAGGTCGCGCAGCGCGGACGCGGGGTCCTCGGCGTCCGGGGCCGCGTCGGGGGCGGCGCTGTCCCCGGCGGCGGCGAGGTGCTCGGCCAGGTGCTCGGCGAGCGCGCGCGGGGTGGGGTGGTCGAAGACCGCGGTGGGCGTGAGCTTCGCGCCGGTCGCGGCGCAGGCCCGGTTGCGCAGCTCGACGGCGGCGAGCGAGTCGACGCCGAGGTCGCGGAAGGCCACGTCGGCGGGCACCGACTCGGGTCCGGGGTGGCCGAGCGCGGCGGCGGCGTGCGCGCGCACCAGGTCGGTGAGCCTGCGCAGCCGCTCGGGCGCGGGCAGCGCGGCCAGCTCGCCCGCCAGCCCCCGGTCGGGCTCGGCGGTGGCGGCGACCGGTTCGGGGCGGGCCTCGGGCAGGTCGGCGAGCAGGGGGCTGCGGCGCAGGGCGGTGAACCGGGCGGCGAACGCCTCCCAGCGCACGTCGGTCACGACGGTGGTGCTCTCGTCGCGGGCGACGGCGTCGAGCAGCGCGGACACCGCCAGGTCCGGGGGCATCGGGCGCAGGCCAGCCTGGGCGAGCTGGGCG
>NZ_JBQGCX010001030.1:0-7895 GCF_052038725.1 Actinosynnema sp. | reverse complement strand
GGCGCATCAGGTCGGTGTGCCCGGCCCCGGTGTTGTCGGCCTTCGCGGTGTCCGACTCGACGATGACCACGTCCCGGTCGCTGAGCGCGGAGGCGTAGCCGCCACCGCCGAGCGTGGTGATGCCGTCGACCTTGACCGCGCCGTCCTTGACCAGGTCGTTGACGTTGCCGGTGCCGTCCCGGTTGGTCAACTCCATCAGGGCGGTGGCGTCCTCGGCGCTCTTCATCCGGACCACGGCCACCGAGGTGTGGACCTTCGCCCCGCCTGCCGCGGTCGTGGTGTAGAGCGCCCTGATCAGCTCCTCGCACGGGGTCTTCGTGAAGAAGTCCCTGGCCTGGCCGTAGGCGTGCGAGGCGCACTCGGCGTCCCGGCGCGGGGCCGGGGCCTGGGTGGACGGGGTGAACTCGAACTCGCCCGCGGGCACCAGGGAGGCGCTGGACGGGGTCGGCGCGCCGCTGGAGGACTTCGGCCCCTCACCCGACTGGAACATCATCCAGACGAGTCCGGAGACGACCGCGATGCCGACCAGGCCGATGATCCGGACCACCGCCGTGCGCCGCTGGAACGGCACCGCCGACAGGCCGGGCGCGGTGGCCGGGTGGCTGCGCGCCCGCTGCCCCGGCGCGCCGTGCGGCGGCGGCGGTTGCCGGTGGAAGCCCTGGTCGTAGCCGCCGTGCGGGGGTGGGCCGCCGAGGTGCGGCGGGCCCTGGTGGCCGGGCACCGGCTCGAACGTGAGGGTGCCCGACGGGGTCTGCTGGGGGGTGGGCGGGACGGGCTGGGGCTGCCCCTGGTCCTGCGGCGGGGGCGGCCCCATCGGCGGCCCAGCCGGGACTCGGGGAATCCGCTGGGTCACCTCTCCAGGTGATTCGGGGGGAACCGACACAGCCGACCACGGTAACGGACGCGGTTCAGGCGAGCGCTCTGAGCACGTGGTCGACGTCGTCGCGGGTGTTGGAGAGGTGGCAGGCGAGCCGGACCCGGCCGGCGCGCGTGCTGGCGGCGATCCCGGCGGCGAGCAGGGGTTCCGGGGGCACGTCCAGGGAGACGATGGCGGACCCGGCGGGCGGCAGGCCGAGCCCGGCGCGCAGCGCGTCGGCGAGCCCGGTGGTGTGGGCGTGGACGGCGGCCCGGTCGAGCGAGGCGAACCAGGGCAGCGCGACCGCGGCGCCGACGTGGGCGTGCCAGACCGGGGACAGGTCGAGGCGGCGGGCGTCGGCGGCCAGGCGCAGCGGCAGGTCGTAGACGGTGGTCCACGGGTCGTCGCCCGCGTACCAGTTGGCGACCAGCGGCGCGGTCCTGGCCAGCGCGGCCTCGGAGCAGGCCAGCCAGGCGGTGCCGCGCGGGCTGAGCAGCCACTTGTAGCCGGTGGCGACCACCCAGTCGGCCCAGTCCAGCTCCAGCGGCAGCCAGCCCGCGGCCTGGGTGGCGTCGAGCAGGACCGGGACGCCGGTGGCGCGCAGCGCGGCGAGGTCGGCGAGGCGGCCGTCGGCGGACTGGGCGACGCTGACGGCGACGAGGTCGTGGTCGGCGGCGCGGGCGGGGAGCTCGTCCAGCGGGACCTCGGTGACGGTGTGGCCGCGCGCGGCGAACGGGAAGGTGAGGCTGGTGAAGTCGCCCTTCGCGACCAGGACGCGGGTGCCCTCGGGCAGGCTCGCGGCGACCAGGGCGACGAGCTGGGAGACGGTGGCGCCGATCGCGACGCGGTCGGCGGGCACGCCGACGACCCGGCCGAACGCGGCGCGCGCGACGGCGACGGGCTCGTCGAACACCGGAGGGGCGTCGGCGCCGCGCGCCCAGCGGGCCACGGCCTCGGCGACCGCGCGGGCGGTGGTGGTCGACGGGACGCCGACGCTGGCGGTGTTGAGGTAGCCGGGTGGGACGTCGAAGGTCTCGCCGAACGCGGTCCGCATGGGGCCATCAGACCGGACGCCCCGCCGGTCGTCCACCTCTCGGCGGGGCGGTTCACCCGCCGCGCCGTCCGCCCACCGCGCCGGCCCCTCCCCCGGCCTCAGCGCAGGGTCACCACGTTCCCGGTGACGAGCTTGGCCTCCTCGGAGCACAGGAACGCCACGACCTCGGCGACCTCGTGGGGCTCGGCGACCCTGGTGGAGGCGCGGACGGCGTCGTTGACCCAGCCGGTGTCGGTCGCGGGCGGCTTGACGCAGTTGGCGGTGACGCCGTGCGGGGCGAGCTCGACGGCGGCGGCCATCGTGTAGTTGTCCAGCGCCGCCTTGGCAGCGCCGTAGGTGACCTCGCTGGGGAACCCGCCGGGTCCGCCGGAGGTGAGGCCGACGATCCGGCCCCAGTCGGCGCCGCGCGCCAGGTGCCTGCGGGCGAACTCGGCGATCAGCAGCGCGCTGGCGCGGGCGTCCACGGCGAACTGGGCGTCGAAGGTCTCGGCGGAGACCGGGGCCGTCGTGCGGCCGAACTGGTCCAGCCCGGCGGCCAGGAAGGTGTCCTGCACCCAGGCCGAGGCGTTGTTGACCAGCACGTCGACCGGGCCCAGCTCGCGCTCGGCGGTGTCGAAGAGGCGGGCGGGGGCCTGCGGGTCGGCGAGGTCGGCCTCGACGGCGAGCACCCGGCCGCCCGCCGCCTCGATCGCGCGGACCACGGCGGTGGCGTCGGACTCGCGGTCGGCGGCGTACCGGTCGGGGAGGCCGGGGTCGGGGAGCGGGGTGAACCTGAAGTAGGCGGCGAGGACCTGGACGCCCCGCGCGGCGAGCGCGGTGGCGACGGCGGCCCCGATGCCCTGGTTGGCCCCGGTGACGATCGCGGTGTGCGGCACGGTGTCGATCATTCGGCCGCCGTCCGGCGGTGTCGACCGGTTTTTGCGTAGGCTCTCCGGGTGCTCAGCGAGGAGATCGAGATCAGGACGGGCTCCGCCGAGGTCGTGTTCGACCTGACCGCGCACTGCGAGCGGTTCCTGGCGAAGACGTCCGGTGACGGGCTGCTGCACGTGTGGGTGCCGCACGCCACGGCCGGGCTCGCGGTGCTGGAGACCGGCGCGGGGAGCGACACCGACCTGCTGGCGGCGCTGCGCGACCTGCTGCCCGCCGACGGCCGCTGGCGGCACCGGCACGGCACGCCGGGGCACGGCCGCGACCACGTGCTGCCCGCGCTGGTCCCGCCGCACGCGACGGTGCCGGTGCTCGGCGGGGTGATGGCGCTGGGCACCTGGCAGTCGGTGTGCCTGGTGGACACGAACGTGGACAACCCGGTGCGCAAAGTGCGGTTCAGCTTCCTGAACGGGTGAACTTTCGGCACGACCGGCCGCGAGGGTGAACACCCTCCGTCGTGAGTGGGAGTGAGCTGCGGCACGACCGACCTCGATCGCTTTTCCATCACCTGTCCGGATTCCGACTGGTGGAGGCGGTACCGTGCGAGCCGTGACTTACCCAGGTGACGGGCAGTCCGGCTGGGGTGGCCAGGCAGGTCAGCCCCACCAGGGCGGGTGGGGGCAGGACGGCGTCGGCGGCTCCACCCCGCAGCCGGGACAGCCCCAGCAGCACTATCCGGATCACTCCTTCGGGGCTCCCCAACCGGGTTATGGGGATCAGCAGGGCTACCCCCAGCCGGGTTATGGCGAGCAGCAGGGCTACCCGCAGCCCGGCTACGGCGAGCAGCAGGGCTTCCCCCAGCAGGGCTTCGGCTCGTACGGCGGGCTCGGCGTGTTCTCCGGCGGTGAGGAGCCGCCGCGGAAGAGCACCAAGGGCAAGGTGTGGCTGGCCGTGGGCGCGGTGGCGCTCCTGCTGGTGGGCGGCGGCGCCACGGCGTACGTGCTCACCCGGCCCGAGGACGGCGGGACCACCGTGGCCGCGCCGAGCAGCCAGGCCGCGCCCAGCAGCGCCGCGTCCTCGCCCGCGCCGACCTCGCCCAGCGCCGAGGCCGCCACGTGCGCGGCAGTGACCTCCGGCTGGAACTGCCTGCCGGTCACCGACCTGGCCTACAGCTACGACGTGCCGAAGTCGTGGGCCCCGCAGAAGGGCAGCTCGCCGGTCACGAACCTGGACGCGCGCCTGACCGGGCTGTCCATGTTCGGCGTCTACACCTGCGAGGGCCGCTCCTACAACCGGGGCAACGCGGGCGGCGCGCTGATCTCCAACACCGACCTGGCGGGCGTCGCCAAGGACGTGGCCGACAAGGTCGCCAGGTACTTCTACGGCAGCGCCCCGGAGCTCGACGTCAAGCTCACCGACCCGAAGGAGGTGACCGTCCCGAACGTCGGCGGCGGTCAGCCCATCCCGGCGGTGCAGGTCGACGCGACGATCACGGCGGGCGGCGGCAACGCCTGCATCGCGTCCAAGGGCATGGTGCGCGTGCTCGCGGCCAGGGGCGAGCGGGCCACGCACGTGTTCATGGCCAACGGCGACCTGGCGGGCGGCCCGGACTCCGCACCCGCCTCCCCCACCGAGGGAGACCTCCAGGCGATGATCGACTCGGTGCGCCCGCTGGCGGTGGGCGGGTGAGCTACTCGGGCCTGGGCTACTACCAGCAGCAGCCGCCCTCCAAGCCCAAGCGCACGGGGCTGTGGATCGCCCTGTCGGTGCTCGGCGTGCTGGTCGTGGCGGGCGGCGTGGTGACCGCCGTGCTGATCGGGTCCGGCTCGGACGCCGCGGCGGGCGGGCAGACCGCGGCGACCTCCCCCTCGGCGCAGCCGGAGTGGACGACCGCGCGCGGCTCGGGGCTGACCTACCAGGTGCCGCCCTCCTGGGAGGAGAGCGGCGACGGCTTCGCGGGCGGCACCCGGCTGACCGGCGTGTGGGTGTCCCGGCCGTTCGAGTGCCAGGACAGGCAGATGGTGCAGGCGATCGTGTCGTCCGCGCAGGTCAACGCGGCGACGCTGACCGTGCTCACCCAGCTCGGCAAGGCCGTGGCGAACAACGGGTACACCGTGGACGGCACCCCGCCGAGCGTGGGCGAGCCGGTGGTGACCGAGTCGGACGACCGGACGACGGTGGTGCTGCCGGTCGAGCCGAGGGGCGTGAGCGCCTGCTACGCGCCGAAGGCGGAGATCACCCTGGTGGCGGCGCAGCTGCCGGGCGGGAAGCACGGCGTGCTGGTGCTGAACGTCGCGCAGGGCGGGCCGCACGTGGCCCAGGGCCCGAGCGACGAGGAGGCCGACCGGATCGTGGGGAGCGTGCGCGTCTCGTGAAGACCCTCGTGCTGTGGGACATCGACCTGACCCTGATCGACGCCTCCGGGCTCGGCCACGCCTGGTACGGGACCGCGCTGCGGACGGTGTCCGGGCTGGAGCTGGTGCACCGGCCCTCGTACGCCGGGCGGACCGAGCGGGCGATCAGCAGGCAGCTGCTGCTCTCGCACGACCTGGAGGCCACCGACGAGCTGATCTCCCGGCTGCACGCCGAGCTGGTCGCGGTGGCGCGGCTGGAGCACGGGCGGCTGGCCGAGCGCGGGCGCGCGCTGCCCGGCGCGGCGGCGGTGCTGGAGGCGCTGGCGGGCGAGCCGGGCGTGGTGCAGTCGTTGGTGACCGGGAACCTGGTGGAGATCGCCCGGTACAAGCTCGCGGCGTTCGGGCTGGAGGAGCACCTGGACTTCGCGATCGGCGGGTTCGGCGAGCTGTCCGACGACCGGCCCGACCTGGTGCGCGAGGCGGTGCGGCTGGCGACGGCCAAGCACGGCGCGGCGCCGGAGTCGGTCGTGGTCGTCGGGGACACCCCGCACGACGTGGACGCGGCGCTGCACCACGGGTACCGGGCGGTCGCGGTGGCGACCGGGCGCAGCGACGTCGCGGAGCTGGAGGCGTCCGGGGCGCACGCGGTGCTGGTGGACCTGTCGGACACCGCCGACGTGGTGGACGTGCTGCTCGGCAGGCGCTGAGGTCCGCGGGACGTGCAGGGGGCCGGTGCTCGGGTGACCACCGGCCCCCTTCTCCGCGCCTCGGGTCAGCCGCGCGCGACGGCCAGCACGTGCTGCACGGCCTCGTCGACCGGCACCTCGACGCGCTCGCCGGAGCGGCGGTCCTTGACCTCGACCAGGCCGCCGGCCAGGCCACGGCCGACCACGAGGATCGTCGGCACGCCCACCAGCTCGGCGTCGGCGAACTTCACGCCGGGGCTGGCCTTGCGGTCGTCCAGCAGGACGCTCAGGCCCGCCGAGGACAGCTCGCCCGCGAGCTTCTCGCCGCCCTCCAGGAGGGTGGCGTCCTTGCCCGCGACGACCACGTGCACGTCGGCGGGGGCGACGTTGCGCGGCCAGATCAGGCCGCGGTCGTCGTGGCTCTGCTCGGCGATCGCGGCGACCAGGCGGGACACCCCGATGCCGTAGGAGCCCATGGTGATGCGCACGGGCTTGCCGTCCGGGCCGAGGGCGTCGAGCGAGAACGCGTCGGCGTACTTGCGGCCGAGCTGGAAGATGTGGCCGATCTCGATGCCGCGCGCGGCCACCAGGACGCCCTTGCCGTCGGGCGACGGGTCGCCCTCGCGGACCTCGGCGACGTCGATCGTGCCGTCCGGGGTGAAGTCGCGACCGCAGAGCAGGTCGACCACGTGGTGCTCGTGCCGGTCGGCGCCGGTCACCCAGGCGGTGCCCTCGACGACGCGCGGGTCGACCAGGTAGCGGACCTTGTTCGCGAGCAGCGCGCCGGGACCGATGTAGCCCTTGACCAGGAAGGGGTGCGCCTTGAAGTCGGCCTCGTCCAGCATGGCGACCTCGGCGGGCTCGACGGCCGCCTCGAGGCGCTTGAGGTCGACCTCGCGGTCGCCGGGCAGGCCGATCGCCAGCAGCTCCCAGTCGGAGCCGGGGACGCGGGTCTTGACCAGCACGTTCTTCAGCGTGTCGGCGGCGGTGAACTCGCGGCCGAGGCCCGCGTTGTTGAAGAACTCGACCAGGGTGTCGATGGTCGGGGTCGCGGGCGTGCTGTGCACCTGCGCCTCGGGACGGCCCTCGACCGGCTGCGCGGGGGGCGCGGGGGTGGTGACGGCCTCGACGTTGGCCGCGTAGTCGGACTCGGTGCTGCGGACGAAGGTGTCCTCGCCGTTCGGGGCGACCGCGAGGAACTCCTCGGAGGCCGAGCCGCCCATCGCGCCGGAGGTCGCGGACACGATGACGTAGTCCATGCCGAGCCGGTCGAAGATCTTGATGTAGGCGGCGCGGTGGCGCTGGTAGGCCTCGGCCAGACCCTCGTCGGTGAGGTCGAAGGAGTACGAGTCCTTCATGACGAACTCGCGACCGCGCAGGATGCCCGCGCGGGGGCGCGCCTCGTCGCGGTACTTGGTCTGGATCTGGTAGAGCGCGACCGGGTAGTCCTTGTACGAGCTGTACTCGCCCTTCACGGTGAGCGCGAACAGCTCCTCGTGGGTGGGGCCGAGCAGGTAGTCGGCGCCCTTGCGGTCCTTCAGGCGGAAGATGTTGGGGCCGTACTCGGTCCACCGGTTGGTGGCCTCGTAGGGCTCCTTCGGGAGCAGCGCGGGGAACTGGATCTCCTGCGCGCCGATCGCGTCCATCTCCTCGCGGACGACCCGCTCGATGTTGCGCAGCACCCTCAGGCCCAGCGGCAGCCACGAGTAGCCGCCCGGCGCGACGCGCCGCACGTAGCCCGCGCGGACCAGCAGCTTGTGGCTCGGGACTTCGGCGTCGGCCGGGTCCTCGCGCAGCGTGCGCAGGAACAGCGACGACATCCTCGTGATCACGGTTGGGACTCCGCGTGGGGCTGGTGGTCCTGAAAAGCCTAGTGAACGGGGTGGCGGGGGTTCCAGCCGGTTACCCCGGCGCGGGGCGGGCGGGGGGCCGCGGTCGGGACCCGGACGGGTGGTGTTCGGGGGTGGGGGCGGCGGTGGGGGTCGGGCGGGGCCGGGAATTGTCGGGGGTCGTAGTTAGCGTGCGGGGCATGGGGATGAGCTACTGGATGACGTGGGGGGAGGCGGCTGACGCTCGGG
>NZ_JBQGCX010001029.1:0-3265 GCF_052038725.1 Actinosynnema sp. | reverse complement strand
CAGGTCCCCGCCTACCGGGGCGTCCGCGAGTCGGCCTGGGTGGTGCTCGGACTGCTGGTCGCCACCGGCCTGTGGGTGTGGCCCTCGCCCACCACGACCGGGGTCGTGTTCGGCGTCGGCGCCGCCGCCCTCCTCGTCGTCACCGCCCGCCTCGGCTCCCCCCGCTGGTGGGTGCTGGCCGCCGCCCAGGTGATCGCCTCGGCGGGCTGGGTGTTCGGGATGCCCGTGCTGCCCGAGGTCGGCGGCGCGATCGCGGTGGCCGCCCTGCTCGGCCTGCTCCGCCCGCGCGGCACCGCTCTGCTCGACCTCTGCGTCGTCGCCCTGTCCACCGGCGTGCTCGTCTGGGCGCTGCCCACCACCCAGCCGGTGCTGGAGCTGGTCACCGCCGTCCTGCTCCTGTCGGTCACCGCCGCCGCGTTCCTGGTCGTCGGCACGCCCCGCCGCTCCCGCCTGCTGCACTGGGCGTTCACCTGGTTGCTGGCGTCCCTGCTCAACCCGGTCACCCCGGTCGTCGCCCTGCTCGCCCCGGTCCTGCTCACCGCCACCCTGCCCGCCCCGGACGCCGGTCGCGGCCCGCGCGCGCTCGCCTGGGGCAGCCGCGCCGTGCTGGTCGGCTGCGTCGCCCCGCTGCCGCTCCTGCTCGCCCAGCGCGCCCTCCAGTCCTCCATCGAGGACGTCGTCGCGATCGCCGCCGTCTCCCTGATCGCCACGGTCCCGGTGCTGGTCAGGGTGTCCCTGCGGCACCGCGACCGCACCGACGACCCCCGCCTGCGCCGCAGGCTGCGCAACCGCACGGTCCGGGTCTGCCTGGTGTTCGCCGTCGCGGGCCTGCTGCCGCTGGGCGTGCTCGCCCAGCTGTCCATCGCCGTCGCCAGCCAGACCGTCACCGCCGAGGTCGAGCGCCGCCTGGACGCGTCCGCCGAGGTCGCCGCCGCCGAGCTGGCCAACACCCTGGACTCGGCCCGCTCGCTGGTCCGCTCCTACGCCGAGCGCCCGGAGATCCGGGAGGCCAACTTCGCCGAGGGCGCCGGCGCGCTCGACGCGGTCCGCGAGGCCGTCACCTCCCTGCAGCGGCAGAACCCCATGTTCGAGGCCACCTGGGCCATGGACGCCGAGGGCACCCTCGTCGCCGTCTCGCCCGGCCCGGCCACCCCGTCGCGCAACAACTTCGCCTACCGCGACTACTTCCAGGGCGCGCTGAGCACCGGCGGCCCGTACGTGTCCCAGGTGTACGAGGGGCTGCGCGCCGACCACCCCGAGCTGGTCGCCATCGCCGCCCCCGTCCGGGCGGGCGCCGACATCGTCGGCGTGATCGCCACCAGCTTCCCCATCGGCGCGCTCACCGGCTTCGTCAGCGAGGTCGCCGCGGGCCAGGACGTGCGGCTCGCCGTCGCCGACCGGGGCGGGTCGCTGCTGACCGGCGAGCAGCTCGACACCCCCGGCCTGACCAGCGGCCTCGGCGACCCGCAGATCGCCGCCGCCCTGCGCGGCCAGCAGGGCCGCGCCACCACCGGCCCCGCCGACAACCCGGTCGAGACCTCCTACCGGTCCGTGCCGGGCCTGGGCTGGGCGGTGGTGGCCAGCATCGACTCGCGCACCGCGTTCGCAGGCGTCGCCCGGTTCACCGGCCGGGTGCTCGCCGTGACCACCCTGCTGCTCCAGATGCTGCTCGTCGGCCTGGTCGTCACGGTCCGCAGCGAGCGCCGGGGCAGGCTCGCCGAGGAGCGGCTGGCCCGCAGCGCCGCCCACACCGACTCCATCCTCAACGCGGCGGGCGACGCCTTCGTCACCATCCGCCCCGACGGGATCGTGACCAGGTGGAACAGCAGCGCCGAGCGGATCTTCGGCTGGTCCGGGGAGGAGGCGCTCGGGTCCGCGCTGGTCGACCTGGTCGTGCCCGACGTGCAGCGCGCGGACCACCTGGCCGGGGTGCGGCGGATCATCGAGGGCAGAACGCCGACCATCCTCGGCCCCACCCGCGAGGTCGTGGCCAGGCGCAAGGACCGCTCCGAGTTCCCGGCCGAGCTGACCCTGTGGTCCTCGCACTACGAGGACCGGCGGGTGTTCAGCGCGTTCATCCGCGACATCACCGAGCGCAAGGCCGCCGAGGAGGAGATCGCCCGCGCCCGCGACGAGGCGCTGTCCGCGTCCCGGATGAAGTCGGCGTTCGTGGCGAACATGAGCCACGAGATCCGCACCCCGCTCAACGGCGTCATCGGCCTCACCGAACTGCTGCTGGACACCGACCTGGACTGCCGCCAGCGCGACTACGCCCAGACCCTGCAGAACTCGGCCGACGCGCTGCTCGCCGTCATCAACGACATCCTCGACTTCTCCAAGATCGAGGCGGGCAAGCTGGAGATCGACCCGGTCGACTTCGACCCGCGCGCGCTGGTGGAGGACGTGGTCAGCCTGCTCGCCGCGTCCGCGCAGGCCGCCGGGCTGGAGATCGCCGCCGTGGTGCACCCGCCGATGCCGCCCGCGCTGGTCGGCGACGCCCACCGCATCCGGCAGGTGCTGGTCAACCTGGTGTCCAACGCGATCCGGTTCACCCCGAAGGGCGAGGTCGTGGTGTGGGTGGACGTCGCGCCCGCCGCGCCCGGCGAGTCCGGGCACGAGGTCACCTTCACCGTCGCCGACACCGGCATCGGCATCCCCGACGAGCGGCAGCAGCACCTGTTCGAGGCGTTCACGCAGGTCGACGCGTCCACCACCCGCCAGTACGGCGGCACCGGGCTCGGGCTGACCATCAGCAAGCAGCTCGTGGAGCTGATGGGCGGCGAGATGGGGCTGGCCAGCCAGCCGGGGGAGGGCAGCGTCTTCTACTTCACCCTCCCGCTGCCGCCCGCCGCCGCGCCACCGGCCCCGCCGACCGCCCGACCGGACCTGTCCGGGCTGTCCGTGCTGGTCGTCGACGACAACGCCACGAACCGGCAGGTCGTGTCCGAGCTGCTCGGGGCGTGGCGGGCGCGGGTGGTGTGCGCGGACGGCGCGGACGAGGCGCTGCGGGAGCTGCGCGCGGCCGTGGACGGCGGCGAGCCGCTGGACGTGGCGCTGCTGGACATGCGGATGCCCGGACTGGACGGCCTCGGCCTCGCCGCGCTGATCTGCGCCGACCGGCGGATCGCCGGGACCGCGCTGGGCATCCTCACCTCCACCAGCGACGCCGTGGAGGCGAAGCGCGCGCGGGCGGCCGGGATCGAGGTGGACCTGGCGAAGCCGGTGCGGGCGAGGGCGCTGCGCGAGGCGGTGGCCAGGCTGGTCG
>NZ_JBQGCX010001028.1:0-3878 GCF_052038725.1 Actinosynnema sp. | reverse complement strand
ACGACCGGGGCGCTCATCCAGTGCGCGTCGGTGCGCACGTGCGAGGGCCGCACCCACTTCGCGACCCGGTGGGCGAAGTCGGCCCGGTCGAACTCCTCGACCGCGCGCACCACGTAGCCCTCCTGCACCGAGGTGTCCACGCGCAACCGGCGCAGCAGGCGCTCGCTGAAGTCGCCCCGGTACAGCACCGGCGGCGTGGGCACGCCGATCCCGTGCAGGAACCCGGTGGTGGCGTCCCAGGACAGGCAGCGATCGCCGTCCCACACCGAGAAGCCGTAGAACCAGCTGTCCAGCGCGTCGTAGGCCAGCGAGTGGCGGGCGTGCACGTTCTCCCCGCAGATCCGCCACCCGGCGGGCAGGCGCGACCCGATCCGGGCTTGCAGCCCCTTGACCCAGGAGCGCGACGGGTGGTGCCCGGAGTCGAGCGAGCGCGCGTGCGAGCCGTCGCGGTAGAGCGTCGTGTTCTCCCCGTCGAGCTTCTCGGTCACCACGACCTCGCGCCCGAGCAGTCCCGCGACCCCGCCCGCCCGCACGTCGTCGGAGGTGCTCCCCGGCGACCACGGCAGGTGCGGGGTGCGGGGGTAGTGCGTCCGCATGTCCCCTCCCACCTGTGCCGACGTGGCACTGTAACCACGGCGGGGCGGGCGGATCGAGCGGTTTTCCCGCTCGGGTGGGATCAGAGCGGGATCAGGCCCGCCGGGGTGGGCCGGAAGCCGCAGGAGTCGACGCAGAACGGCGCGAGGTGGTCGTCGGAGTCCACGTGCAGCCACTCGCACCGGGCCTCCCGCGCGCCGTCCGCGGCCCGCGCCACCAGCCCCCGCCCGACACCCGTGCGCCGGTGCGCGGCGGTGACGAGGGTGTCGAGCACGAACGCGTGGGCCCCGCCGTCCCAGGCCACGTTGACGAACCCGACCAGCTCCGGCCCGCTCCTGGCGCACACCCAGCCCGGGCTGTGCCCGGTCACCCGGCCCCACCGGTCGTCGGCCAGGAGCCGGTGCCCGAAGCCCTCGGCGTGCAGCGCGGTGACCTCGGCGTTGGCGAAGCGGCCCCGCCACTCGTAGTCGACCACCGGGCCGGGGTAGGGCCTGCCCCGGTGTGATGACCCACGTCCGAGTGAGTCCGGACGGCAGTCCCCGTGGGAGGGGGAAGCCACCGTGCGGAACCGCGGAGTGAAAGGGAGTCCCATGCGGATGCACGCGAAGGCCACCGGACTGCTCACCGCGCTCGTCGTCGCAGGCGTCGTGCTGGCGCCCCAGGCGTCGGCGGCCGAGGCGACGTGGACCGACGTGGAGCTGATGGTGGTCCACGACCACGGCTCGGCCGTGAAGGCGCGGTTGACCTGCCCGCCGACCGAGGAGTCCACGCACCCCGACAGCCAGGCCGCCTGCGCGGCGCTGGACGCGGTGGCGGGGGACCTGGACGCGCTGCCGGTCGACGACCAGGCGCAGTGCACCTACGAGTGGATGCCGCTGACGGCGTCCGCCACGGGGATGATCAACGGGACGTCCGTGCAGTGGGAGCGGGAGTACCCGAACCAGTGCGTGCTGGACAGCACGACGGGCGTGGTGTTCGCGGTGGAGGCGCCGCAGCCCGCCTGACCGGCTGACCGGCCGAGACCGCCGGAGTGCGGACCCGACACCGGTGGCCGTCCCGTTCGGGACGGCCCCCGGGCTCTCCGGCTCACCCGACCGGCACGGGCGCCAGCTGCGCCGGGAGGTCCTGCGCGTGCAGCACGTGCAGGGTGCTCACCGCGCGGGTCAGCGCCACGTACAGGCGCTGCAACCCCCTGGGCTCGGCGGCGACCACGCGGGCGGGTTCGACCAGCAGCACCGAGTCGTACTCCAGGCCCTTGGCGAGGGTGACCGGGGCCAGCGTGAGCCGCTCCCCGTCCTCGTCGCCGGGGTGGGCGCTCGGCAACCCGGCCGCGGTTAACGCGGCGCGCAGCGCGGGGACGTCCGCGTCGGCCGCGATGAGCGCCACCGAACCCTCGCCGCGCAGCGCGTCCGCGCACCCCCGCACGACCTCGTCGAGCAGCGAGCCGGGTTCGACGCGGGTCACCCGCAGCGCGCCCTCGCTGTGCCGGAACGACCGGGGCCCCGCCAGTCCGGGGGCGATGCTCGGCAGCAGCCGGGCCGCGAAGTCGATGATCTCCGCGGGCACCCGGTAGCCCCGGTCGAGCACCTCGACGTCGCCGTCCGGCCGTTCCAGGTGGTCCAGCACCTCCGACCAGTCGCGCACCGCGGACGGGCTGGTCGCCTGGGCAAGGTCGCCCAGCACGGTGCAGGCCCCGGCGACGCGGCGGGCCACGGCGCGGAAGTGCATGGGGCTCAGGTCCTGCGCCTCGTCGACCATGACGTGCCCCATCCTGGCGGGCCGCTCCACCAGCGCCGCCGCCTCGTCCAGCAGCGCCAGGTCGAGGGTGGACCACGGCATGGCCTTCACACTGCGCGGCCTGGGCGTCAGCAGGATCTCCCGCTGGTCCTCGGCGGTCAGCACGCCCTCGGCGGCGGACGCGAGCAGCGCGGGGTCGGTGAGCAGGTCGAACACCGCGCGGGCCGGGTCGATCGCGGGCCACATCCCGCGCACGGCCTGGCCGATGGCGCGGTTGCGGGTGAGCTGGGCGAGCGTGACCTGCGCGCCGGTGCTGAGCTCGATCCGGCGCAGCACGCGGTGGGCGAGGCGCTGGGCGAGCAGCTCGCGGCCCGCGCCGTAGCCGGTGCGCCGGTCGAGCAGGTTCGCCAGCTCGTGGGCCTGCTCCTCCCGCGACACCCGCCAGGTGCGGTTCCCGTGCTTGACCTCCAGGTCCTCCTCGGGCTGCCGGATGTGCGACCACAGGTGCTCGCGCAGCACCCGAGCCATGTCCAGGCCGCCCTTCACCTGCGCGGCGCGCGGCCCGTCGACGCGGGTGACGGGGAGGCCGGGGCCGGTGAGGTCGTCGATGGTGCACTGCGAGACGTCGACCTCGCCGAGGGCGGGCAGGACGTTGCGGATGTAGGACAGGAACGCCCGGTTCGGCCCGATGACGACGACCCCGCCCTCCTTGCGCAGCCGGTCCCGCTCGGAGAACAGCAGGTAGGCCAACCGGTGCAGGCCGACGGCGGTCTTGCCGGTGCCCGGCGCGCCCTGGACGCACAGCGTCCGGTCCAGCGGGGCGCGCACCAGGCGCATCTGCTCGGGTTGGATGGTGGCGACGATGTCGCGCATCGGCCCCTGGCGCGGGCGTTCGATCTCGGCCGCGAGCAGGCCGTTCCCGGCGCCGGTCGCGCCGTCCTCCAGGGACTCGTCCTCGAAGGCGGTGAGCTCGCCCGCGCGGTCGAAGCCGTAGCGGCGGCGGACCCGCACCCCCGCCGGTTCGTCCGGCGAGGCCTCGTAGAACGCGCGGGAGAGCGCGGCGCGCCAGTCGACGACCAGCGGCTCGCCCGCCTCGTCGCGCACACCCCTGCGGCCGACGTAGACGAGGTCGCTGCCGGTGGTGCGGGTGTGCGACTTCCCCCTGGTGGCGGCGTCGTTCTCGCTGTCGTAGACGTCCCCGGCCGGGTAGTCCAGGCGGCCGAAGAAGAGCGGGACGTCGTCGAAGCCGGACAGGTCCTTGACCACCTGCTTGCGGAACTCGCGCAGGGCGTGGTTGAAGAACTTGTCCACCACGGCGTCGCCCTCGGCCGCCCCGGTGGTGAGCATGGTCGAGAACTCGCCGCGCATCCGGACGAGCTCGGCGCGGCAGAGGGCCATGAAGTCGCGCTCGGCGCGGATCTCGGACTCGGCTGGGTCCTGGTCTGTCTGGTGCATGGCGATGACGGCCTCACAGGGGTTTTGGGCGGTCAGCGGAAGGCCCAACTGTACTAGTCCAGATAAAATAGTTTATCCGGACTATGACGGAC